>JAAYAX010000007.1 GCA_012719175.1 Methanomassiliicoccus sp. | reverse complement strand
GAGCATCTCGTATGCGAACTCCTTCTCTCCCAGGCAGCTCACCTTGGAGAAGTGGAACTCATGCCCCCGCGTGCCCCAGCCGCTCCTGCTGAGCACATTGTCCTTCAAAGCCCGGACCTCCACATAGCCGATGGCCTGAAGTCGTTCGGTCATCTCCACCTCCGCGTCGAACACCCCGCACATCCTCCTTTTGCCACCCTGGCCGTCCGACACCGCATCGCAGAAGTACATCATGCCCCCGCACTCCGCATAGATGGGCATCCCTGAGGTGGCGGCCTTCTTCACCGCATGCCTCATTCCAGAGGCTGCCTCCAGCTGAGGTGCGAAGACCTCGGGGTATCCACCGCCGAAGTACAATCCGTCCACGTCCGGGAGCTCGTCCCTTATGGGGGAGAAGGGCACCACCTCTGCTCCCAGAGACCTGAGCCTGTCTATGTTGTCCGCATAGTAGAAGTTGAACGCCTCGTCCTGCGCCAGCCCTATGCGGCAGCGCGGTGGCCGTGTATGCCTTCTTCGGGACCTTGGCGGGCACACGTCAGGGGCAGAGTGCGCGATATCCACCAACCTGTCCATGTCCACGTTTTCCTCGATCATCCTCTGGATGCGGTCATACCTCTCCATATTGGGATCCTCGGTGGCGGGGACGAGGCCGAGATGGCGGGACGACAGCTCGGCCAGGGCGTCATGGGGAATGCCGCCCAAGCACTGCATGCCCCTTAGAGAATCGCGAACCATATCCAGATGCTGCGGGCCGGCGACATTGTTGAAGATCACGCCTCCGATGTTGACTCCCGGATCATATTCCCGGAAGCCTAGCGCCACCGCACCGGCGGAGCGGGCGGAGGACGAGGCATCGACGATGAGGATGACAGGGGCTCCGAGCCTTTTTGCCAGGTGAGATGTGGATCCCTCCTCGGACCTTCCGTCAACGCCATCGTACAGTCCCATCACCCCCTCAATAACAGAAATGTCCGATCCATGGGAGCCTCGTAGGAACGAGGAGAACACCTTGTCCTTGAACATCCAGGTGTCCAAGTTGCGCGAGGGCTTTCCCAGGACCAGGCTGTGGTGCATGGGGTCCAGGAAGTCAGGGCCGGTCTTGAACGGCTGTGGCTCCAGGCCTCTGGCCTTCAAGGCCAGGAGGATGCCCACGGTGATGGTGGATTTCCCTACTCCGCTCCTCTCCCCAGCTATCACTATCCTTGGTATGTTCATGTTCCTCACCTTCAGAACGCAGTTCCCTGGAGATGGCCATTCATGATATCCATTCCCATTCTGCCAATCGACATGGAAAGGCGCGGCATCAGGTCCCTCATTCTCATGATCATCGGTTTATAGGCGAACCTGTTCATTAGGTCTTTGTCCGATCCCTTCTACCTCATTCTTTCGACCAGCCGAGAAAGGAGGCTTTAGAATAGGGTTGAGAACGACCAGGACGGGACCTTGGTCGATGGTCCTGTTCTCGTTGTCCTCGTGATCGTAAATATTACCCTTCCAAGCCCTTCGATCTGCATGGACCGCCTATCGCAGAGCATGAAGCCAGATTCTAATTCTCCCCTCCACCCGCTCTCGGGGACAATTCCTGGCTACCAGGCTTCCCCTCGACCTTGCCAAGGGATGCCTCCTCGCTCTTTTTGACTGACCGTTTCCCATGCTCGTTCCCGATGAACCAGCCGATTATGGAAGCGCCTATCGCCGCCTGTGTGGCGAAAAGCAGGCTCTCGGTCTCCCCAGGCGGGGACCAGAGGCTCTCGAACCATGGCTGATAATCAGGATCGATTTCTGAGATCTGTTCCTCCCCCTGTCCATCGGCGCCACCGAACTCGGCATTGGGCGATATGATGAAGGCCGATATACAGATAGCCATAATGAACGCGAACCCCAGCATGTACCAGTGAACAGGCTTCATGTACGCGCCTCCACGGTTTTATCGGCGACCCCCCGTACCTTATCCTTGATGTGAAGCTTACCTTTGAGTAGGTCGGGCCTGGTCCTGGCAAGGTAATCGAAGAACATCGCGAAGAGAACCCCCTCGGCCACGGCCAACGGGACCTGAGTGACCGCAAATATCTCGAAGAAGGTCGTGAACGAGGTGATCACGCTCCCCGCGGTAGGATATGCCAGAGCCAGCTGGAGAGCTGTGACAACATATGTCGCAAGGTTTGCGAGTAAAGCGGTAATAAAAACGGTCGGCAACATACTCACCTTCGCCCTCTGCATACCTTTGTATGCTAACCATCCCACGAAGGGCCCTGCGATCCCCATGGAGAATACGTTCGCTCCTAGGGTGGTCAGACCTCCGTGAGCCAGCAGTATTGCTTGGAACAGTAGGACGATTATGGAAAGGACCGAGGTAACGGCCACTCCATGCAGAATAGTGGACGCTCCAGTCCCTGTAGGATGTGATGATGATCCTGTGACCGACGGAAGCTTCAGAGATGACAGTGCGAAGATGAAGGCCCCAGATATGGCGATGCTCATCTTAAGCTCAGGATTTTCCGAGAACAATCTCCTTATTTTGAGGAATCCCCAAGCAATGACAGGTATGGAGATCGCAAACCAGAACACTGCCCATTCCACGGGCAAGAAACCTTCCATTATATGCATATTATCCTCCTTGAATCCCTATCTGGCCTGAGTGCCGGTATTTGGTGAAATAGTACCATAAGTCCGACCATCAAGCTACGTTGGATGTATAATCCATCTTCTCCGATAATGCTAGATGCCTTTAATATCTTTTTGTTTTCCCGCTGATGCCCCTATGGATTCCCGATATGGCATCGCCCAGGCTACTTTTTCGATTTTTTCAAGGACTGGTCTCCGTGGAAGAGCAGGAGCTACATCCAAGAGCGCTCTGGATCAGTGCGATAGAATAGGTTCAGAACATCTCTAAGGACCCCTTGACCCTCGCCAGCCTCTCGAACAATCTCAGCATCAAGAGACCGACAATCAGCATGATCGACCCGATCACCAACATCATCGCAAGGTCCTGTACGATTTCGATCACCGCCGCACCTTCTATTGCCATCCTCAATGAATGCACACCATATGTCATCGGGAGGACCGCCGATATGGGCTGCAGGAAGGAGGGCAGCTGCGAGACCGGGAAGTTGACCCCACAAAAAATCAGACCGATGTATAGAAAAAAGCTTGCCAGGAGTATGGAAGAGCGCAGGTAGATCCCGATGCTGCTCAGCATGAGACCGAAGCCTGTCATGGCATATGTCGTGACAAGAACGACCATGGTCAAAGATAGGACATCCACCCGGGCAAAGCTTACCCCGAACACGAGAGCGGCGAATGCGAGGGAGACTACCACCGTCATCATTCCGGCTGCGATGTGAAAGAGGGATTTGCCTATGATGACCGAGTGCAGCTTGGTGGGTGTGTTCATCAATAATGGTAACGTGGCTGAGTGCTTCTCATCCCCGGGGATGCTGCACACAGCGAACACCGTAGAATAGGTGACCGCTTGCAGGGCATTACCCAAGGCTACCTCCGATATGCTCAAGGTCGTTCCCCCTGCGACACCGGTCATGAGGACGAAGTACAGCATCTGGGTCAGGCCGATTGTGATCAACTGCAAGAGCCATAACCACCATGGGACCGCAGCGAACATCGAGAGCAGGGACACTCTATATGCACTTTTCAGAACTGCGATCTCCTGCTGAATGGACCCCATTCTCAGTACCTCCCCAGGGAACCGCTCTCCCTTGCCTTGCTGTCCATCTTTTTGAAGAGGACCCAAGTGACGGCAAGGTAGACAGACGTTATCAACAGCATCATCAGAAGGTCTCCGATGTAGCCGAGAGGGATGGGGCTAGTAGTGGTCACTCCCGCCGAGATCTGGAGGGCATCCACACCCCAGAACGGTCCAAAGGTGAAGGACAATGGCCAGGACCAAGTGGGCATCATGTTGATGGGGATCATCGCCCCGCTGACAATGAATATGGGGAGCTCCAATATCTGGGTGAGCACCGAGGAGGCACGGGTGAAAACAAAGAAAGCGGCTAGAAAGAGCCCTATCGTCGACAGGGATAGGAGGACGAGCGTCAGCGCGATGAAGAACAGGATGGGCTCGGCGAGCTTGATGCTCGTCTGGAAGACCACCTCCGCCAGTATGAATACGAGCAAGGAGCTGAGGAGTCCGATCAAGGCGTTCCAGATCGCCCGTCCTGCGATCACCTCCATGAGAGGTGTGGGGGTCACCATCAGCGGCTCAAGCGTCCCCACCATCCTATCATAATTGATGCTGAACCCTGAGGCCCTTAGACTGTTGCTCCACATGCCCAGCACGCCTCCTCCCAGCACCGCATAGAGGACGATGGAGGCATCACGTTCGGGGAATATCATTAAGGTGACCAAAGTGAACGTGAACGGCGCGACCATGCTGGGGATGATCCATTGGGGGTCAGCAATGAAATCCAGGGCTTGTTTCTTGAAAGACCCCGCGATCGCATGGAGGTTAGGCATCACCCATCACCATGCTCAGATAAGCATCCTCAAGGGTCGGTTCCTCCCTACTGACCCTGACGATGTGACACTCCTCCAATCTTTTCGCGATGGGGAGGACCATGTCCCGACCATCCGCGACCTGGACCCTCAGGATGGAGCTGTGTGCATCTGAAGAACAGGTGACATTTAGGACACCGTCAATTGAGTGGATGGCCTCCATGACCTGGGGGGTGATCCTCTGTACCTCAGCTTCTATCACCGATTTGTTCCTGACCGCTTCCTTCAGGTCGGAGATGGTGCCCTTGGCGACTATCTTCCCCCTTACAATGATATTTATCACATCGCAGAGATCCTCCGCCTCCCTCATGTTATGAGTTGTAAGAAGCAGGGTCTTGCCATCCTTGGACATGTCACGCACGATCCCTCTGACCTCCCTCGATATCTCCGGATCTAGGCCGATCGTCGGCTCATCCAGAAAGAGAATGTCAGGATCATTGACCAGACCCCGCGCGATATGCAGCCTCTGCTTCATGCCTCGGGAGTACTCCTCCACCCTCTGATCGGCGGCATTTTCCAATCCTACCTTTCTTAACAGCTCTTCTACTCGTGCTTCCTTCACTTTCATCGGGATACGGTACAGGTCTGAGAAGAATCGAAGGTTCTGACGTCCGGAGATGCGGTAGTAAAGGCCTCTGTCCCCTCCAGAGACAATATTGATGCGTTTCCTGATCTCCATGAAATCCTTCACCACGTCAAAGTCAAGCACCGTAGCCTCTCCCGAGGTCGGTATCAGGAGAGTTCCCAGCATCTTGATTGTCGTCGTCTTGCCTGCCCCATTAGGGCCGAGAAGACCGAATATCTGACCCTTCGATATCTGAAAACTGACACCATCCACAGCGGGCTTGGAGGCCTTTTTTTGGCCCGATTTACCGTTAGTCCTTGGATAGCATTTCACAAGGTCCTCGGCAACAATAACTCTATCTCCCATGCATGACCTCTTTCTGCCCGATGGTCTATCCCGACCCTATAAATCCAACAGTAATCAGATTTCTATTTTATTAATGAATATTAAATAAGATTAAATGATTGGATGATATAACCTATACAATTTGCGAATATGACTAATTATCCCATATGTTGATGGTGCTTGAACTGGGAAAGTGGTCGAAATGGTATGCTTGATCTCATCGGGGCGATAGTCCTCGCTCGGCTTGTCAGCTGAGGTTAGTATCGCCTCGGCCATCGTGACGATCCAAAAAATGATGGTCAATTGACAAGGTCAAGCTCCTAGGACATTGCTGAGCTGTACTAACTCATTTTCAGAACAGTGATCGAACAAGGAAAAATATGATATCAGGAAATGGCCATCATGCGTGTTGGTTCAGGTTTTAGGTCACGATCTTCTGGTAAACCCTCTCCCGGCTCTTTATGGAGGTCAGGTGCCTCGTGGCCTCGCCGACCAGGGTCTCGGTGTTGCCCATAATGAAATATCCATCCGGGTTTAGGGCCTTGTAGAACTTCATGTAGAGGCGTTCCTGCATGTCCTTGGTGAAGTATATGACCACGTTGCGACAAAGGATCACATCGTAACCAGTACCCGCGGTGGAGGAGAACAGGTCCACGTTCTTGAAGTCCACCATGTCCAATATCTCGGGGCAGACCTGGTACATCTGGCCATCGAAGCTGAAGTATTTTTCGAGGTAGGGTTTGGGGACGTTGACAACCTGGCGTGGCATATACCTACCCTCACGCGCGGCCATGAGGCACTCCTCATCGATGTCGCTGCCTACGATGGAGATAGTGAAGGAATCATACTCCTCTCCCAGCAGTTCCCTCAGTATGATGGCGATGGAGTATGGCTCCTCGCCGCTGGAGCAGCCTGCGCTCCACATCCTTATCCGAGGAGTGTTCTTGATCACCTTCCGGTAGATCATGAGAGGGAAAAGCTCATCTTCTATCGCTTTGAACACAGAGGTGTCCCTGAAGAACTGGGTGACATTGATGGTCAGGTCCTTCATGAGCTCCTCGCACTCATCCTTGTTCGAGCATATCAGGGAGGAATAATCAGAGTACTTCTGCAGGCCGTGAACTCTCATCCTTACTCCGAAGCGGCGCTGGAGGTATGGGTCCTTGTATTGGTTACAGTCCAAGGAGGTCTTCTGGAATATGGTGTTCTTCAAGGCGATGAAATCCTTATCGGTGCAAAACTTCTCCACTGACATCAATAGTAATTATTAGTATAGATTTAATAAATATATTAGCTTCTTAATAATCAAGGATGATAAAAACCTAGAGGCCAGTATCGTTTTCCTTGTTTTTTTTCCCGTAATCATATCCGATAGCAAGCTCTTAACGCATAAATACTCATCAATTTTTTCATTTCTATAAAATTAAGCTAATCATCAGAGCAGCAACAATCTTTGGAGGAGACACAATGGACGCACAATCTGAAGGATCCGTGAGCGAACAGATGGTCGCCGCGATGCCGATGGCCGCTTATGTTGCAGATGAGAACACGAAGATCACTTTCTTCAATAAGGGCGCCGAGGAGCTGACGGGAATCACCGCCAGTGAGGCCGTTGGTATGAGGGTCCGGGATGTGTTCAACGGCTCTCTGGGGAAGAAGGGTTGCCCGGTGTACGATGCCATTGCAGAAGGCAAGACAGTGAGCGACGTTGAGCTCAAGTTCGAGGACAATCGTGATGCCGAGGTAACTTGCCTCATCTCTGCCACACCCCTGCTGAAGAATGGAAAACGCAGTGGCTCCATGTGTTTCCTGAGAAAGATTGACAGGCAGAACAGTGCTGCCTTCGACTATCTCAACAGCCTGCCCATACCCATCCTGGTCATGGACAAGAGCTTCAAGGTCTCCTATATGAACGGGGTCGCCTTGCGAACGGTAGGAAAATCTCTGGACCAGGTCAAGGGCAGGCCCTGCTATGAGCTCATGAACACCAACAAGTGCAAGGATGGCAACTGCGCCACCCGCAGGGCCATGAGCGAGGACAAGGTCCTCATCGGCGACGCCGTCGCCCACCTCCCCTCCGGCGACATGCCAGTTCGGGGAATGGTAGGGCCCCTGAAGGACTCCCAAGGCAACGTCGTGGGTGCCGTGGAGGTGCTCATGGACATAAGCAAGGAGACGGAGATCACCAAGGAGACAATGAGGCTGGTGGAAAGCACCCTGGCCGGTGACCTGAAGGCTCGGGCCGATGCCTCCAAGTTCGAGGGTAACTACCGTTCCATCGTCATGGCCATCAACGGCTGCCTTCAGGCCCTCACCAACCCCATGATCACCGCGGCCGCTACCATCGAGAAGATCGCCAAGGGGGACCTCTCCCAGAAGATCGAGGTCGAGTTCAAGGGAGACATGAACACCCTGAAGAACAACATCAACACATGCATCGACAACATCGGGGCCGCGGTCGTGGATGCCAACATGCTGACCACGTCTGTAGCGAAGGGGGAGTTCTCCAAGCGCGCAGACCTGGCAAGGCATCAGGGCGTGTACCAGCAGCTGATCGCCGGTGTCAACAACTCCATTGATGTGGTGGTGGAGAAGATGTTCTGGTACGAGCAGATCCTGGATGCCGTGCCCTTCCCCCTGTCCGTTACCGATATGGACATGAACATGACCTACCTCAACAACGCCTCCATCAAGATCCTTAAGAGGGACCGCAAGGACCTCGTCGGCAAACCTTGTCACGAGTGGAACGGACCCATATGCAGGACCAAGAACTGCGGTATCGTCCGGTTCCGACAAGGGGAGTGCAGCACCACGTCCGATCGTGATGGCAAGGCCCTCCAGGTCGATGTTAGCTACATCAGGAACGCCAAGGGAGACCCCATCGGGCACGTTGAGGTGATTCAGGACGCGACGGCCAAGGTCCGTGAGGCCAAGTTCCGTCAGGCCGAGTTCGCCAAGGTCACCCACAACATGGGCCTTATGGCCGAGGGCAATCTGAACTTCGAGGCCAATGTTGCTGAGGCCGACGATTACACCAGAGGAGTCCATCAATTGTATGTTGACCTTAACAACAGCGTTATGCAGGTCCGCGACTCCATAAAGGCGCTTGTTGACGACACCAAGATGCTCGCGCTTGCCGGCGTGGACGGCCGGTTGGAGAACCGGGCCGATGCCTCCAAGCATAAGGGCGAGTACCGCAACATCGTCCAAGGTGTGAACAACACCCTCGACGCGGTCATAGTGCCAATAAACGAGGCGATGAGGATCGCCGACTCCTATGCGAACGGGGACCTCACCGCCAGGTTCGCCATCGAGACGAAGGGCGACTTCGCAAAGTTCGCCAGCTCCCTCGACTCCATAGGCGAGAGCCTCACCGGTCTGCTCAAGGAGGTCAACAACTCCATCGAGACCGTTTCGGCCACGTCACAGGAGCTGGCATCCTCCGCGGAGGAGATGAACGCCTCCACCGAGCAGGTCTCCGCCGCTATCCAGCAGATCAGCAAGGGCGCGCAGAGCCAGGCCACTCAGGTCGATGAGACCGCCAAGATCATGGCCAACATGTCCACCTCCGTCATCCAGGTCGTGGACAAGGCCCAGTCCGCCACCACCTCTGCCAAGAAGGGTGAGGAGAGCGCGGCCAGGGGCAAGGGAGCGGTCGATAACACCGTCAAGAAGATGCAGGAGATCGCCAAGGTCGTGGAGGAGTCCGCCAAGGTCATCGAGACCCTGGGCAAGCGGTCCGAGGAGATCGGAGAGATCGTCGGGGTGATCACGGGCATTTCCGATCAGACCAACCTCCTCGCTCTCAACGCCGCCATCGAGGCCGCCAGGGCGGGAGAGCAGGGCCGCGGGTTCGCGGTGGTCGCGGAGGAGGTCAAGAACCTCGCCGAGGACAGCCGCGAGGCGGCCGAGCGCATCGCCAAGATGATCAAGGAGGTCCAGCTGGAGACCAACAAGGCCGTGGAGGCCATGAAGGTCGGGACCAAGACCGCGGCCGAGGGCATCCAAATAGTGGACCAGACCGGTGCGGCCTTCCAGGACATCCTGCAGGCCGTCGTGCACTCATCCACGGAGATGAAGGCCATCGCCAGCCTCATGGACAACCAGAAGGAGGGCACGCAGACCGCCGCCAAGGCCGTGGACGGCATCGCTTCCATCGCCGAGGAGACCGCTTCCGCGTCCGAGGAGTCCGCTTCCTCCACCGAGGAGCTTACGGCGAGCATGGAGGACATGACCGCCCGGGCCCAGTCCCTTTCGGAGATGGCCATCAACCTCAAGAAGATGACCGCCCAGTTCAAGATAGACGAGTTCCAGATGCAGGCCGAGGCCGAGGCCGCGCCCGTTCCAGTGAAGAGGCTGGATAAGAAGAAGGCCTCTTCCGACGCCAAGGTCCCCTCCAAGGTCAGGGAAGCCCTTGCCAAGAGAGGAATAGAGGCGATCTGAAGGAGGGGAACACATGGCCCGTAGGAAGCGAGAGAAGGTGGAGATATCCGGGGACGAGGAGCAGATCGTCTCCTTCAAGCTAGGTAAGGAGACCTTCGCCGTCAACGTCTCCCAGGTCCGCGAGATCGGCAAGGTCGAGGACATCACTCGCATACCGAAGATGCCAGATTACATCGAGGGGGTCATGAACCTCCGTGGACAGATCACCACTGTCATCGACCTCAAGAAGAGGTTCGGCATAGTCGCCGGCACGGGACGTACCGCCCAATCCCGCATCATCGTCGCCGAGATCGGCGACAGCCAGCTGGGGATAATGGTGGACGCGGTGGAGGATGTCATGCGCATCTCGCGCAGCAATATCTCCCCTCCCCCCAAGACCCTCAGCGTCGGGGTGGAGACGAACTCCCTCACTGGCATATGCAAGCTTGGGGACAAACTGGTGATGATGCTTGACCTCGGATGCATAATGTCCGAAGGTGAGAAGGCAAGACTGGGCATCGGCGAGGCCGCGCCCCATACGACATCTAACGCGATGGCAACAGCAGAGGTATCAAAATGAGCAACCCGAAGAAAGTAATGATCGTTGACGACTCGATGGTCATGAGAGCGATGATCAAGGATGTCCTGACCAAGGAGGGTTTCGAGGTCGTGGGACAGGCAAAGAACGGAAAGGAAGCGTTGGAGCAGTATCCCAAGCTGAACCCGGACCTGGTCACGATGGACATAATCATGCCCGGAGAGCACGGGACCGACGTGGTCAAGAAGATGATGGATCTCGACAAGGACGCCCGCATCATCATCGTCAGCGGACTGAACCAGAAGAACCTGGTAATGCAGGCGATGGACAACGGGGCCAAGGAGTTCCTCGTGAAACCGTTCGAGAACAAGGAACTGATCGAAGCTGCCATGAAGACCGCGAGATGAACTAATTGAACAAACATACTGTGCTTGTTGTCGACGATTCCATCGTGATGCGCCGCATCATCACCGACCTCCTGTCGTCCGATCAGGACCTGGAAGTGGTGGGCGCGGCCCGCAACGGGTTGGAGGCCTTGGAAAAGGTCCGCACGCTCAATCCGGACGTGGTCACCATGGACATCGAGATGCCTGTCATGGACGGGCTTACGTCGCTGCAGCACATTATGGCCGAGTTCCCGCGACCGGTGGTCATGCTCAGCTCCATGGACAAGCGCCAGGCGGACATAACCTTCAAAGCGCTGGAGCTGGGGGCGGTGGAGTTCATCCCCAAGACCTCGGGGTCCCTCTCATTGGACCTGGAGCGGGTGGGGGACACCATCGTGGAAAAGGTCAAGGCGGCCGCGAGAGCGAAGGTCCATCATTCACGACCATCGGTGAGGTCTATACAGCCATCCATCATCCCCACGCTGAGCGGTGATTGGATAGTGGTCATCGGTTGCTCCACCGGAGGGCCCAAGTCCCTTCCGGAGGTGCTCTCACGACTTCCGGGCAACCTGCCCGCGCCGGTGCTGGTGGTGCAGCACATGCCCGAGGGGTTCACCAGATCGTTCGCGGAACGGCTTGACATGACGTCGCCCCTCGAGGTCAAGGAGGCCGAGGACGGGGAGGAGATCCACAAGGGCCATGTGTACCTGGCCCCGGGCAACAAGCATCTGCTCCTCAACGGCCGAAAGCTGATGCTGGACGATGGTCCTAAGGTGAATTACGTGCGTCCAGCAGTGGACGTGCTGATGAACACGGTCGCGCCCATCTACGGTCCCCGGACGGTCGGGGTTATCCTGACGGGGATGGGCTCGGACGGAGCGGAAGGTATGAAGCTCATCAAGCGCAACGGTGGTAAGACCGTCGTTCAGAACGAAGAGACGTGTGTGGTCTACGGCATGCCCAAGGCCGTGGTGGACCTAGGGGCAGCGGACCGCATTGTTCCGCTGGAAGATATCGCCAAGAACATCGTACTTATGCTTAGCACGGGGATGTAACATGGACAGCTCAAAATATATTGACGTTTTCATCGAGGAGACCCGGGACCAGCTCCAGACGGTCAACAGCGTGTTGCTGAGCCTCGAGGAGAGCGGCTTCAATGAAGAGCAGATGAACGAGGCCTTCCGCGTGGTCCACACCGTAAAGGGCTCCGCGGGGGTAATCGGCGTCAGTCACATCAGTGAGCTGGCCCATATCATGGAGGACCTTTTCGATATCCTTCGCAAACGGAAGGAGGTGCCGGAGAGGTCGATGATCCAGCTGCTCTTCACCGGCGTGGACAAGATAGAGAAGATGCTATGCCAGCTGGAGAAGGACGGGACCACCAATCTCGACGTCACGGAGCTGATCGCCAAGATGAAGCAGGCCCGTGACAGCACCAGTTCCACTGCCAAGCCCAAGGCGGAGAAGGCCAAGGAGCTCACTACCGTTCAGATAACGCCGGTCCAGAAGACCCAGGTGGATGAGGCCATGGCCCTGGGCAAGAGGCCCGTGCAGGTCAAGATCACATTCGCCCCTGAGCTCAAGTTCAGGGAGGGGCGCGCCTACCAGGCGGTGCGCAACCTTTCCAATGTGGGGATGGTCGCCACCAGCCAGCCTGCGATCACGGACATGCCGGACGACACTCCCTTCTTCCTCAATCTGCTCCTTACCGACAAGAGCGATGAGATGATCATTCAGTCGGTCAACGGGGTCACGGGCGTTGCCCTGGTGGAACTATCACCATGGACGATGAACGTCGCCGCTCCGGCAACTACGGAGGCCAGGGGAGAGGTCAAGGAGGAAGCGTCCGGTGCCGAGGACCGGTCCTCGTCGGGGCTGTCCACCGCCTCCACCATCCGTGTCCGCAGCAAGCTGCTCGACCAGCTGCTGGACCTTGTGGGCGAGATCGTTATCAACAACATCCGCGTCAATCAGATCGCCATCGACCTGAAGCACCGTGAGCTGAAGCAGACCCTGCAGAACAACACCCGCCTCATGGGCGAGATGCAGGACGTGGTGCTGCGGACCAGGATGGTCCAAGTCGACTTCATATTCAAGCGCTTCCCCCGCATCGTGAGGGACCTGGCCCAGGCCAACAACAAGGAGATCGAGTTCGTCATGCGGGGCACCGACATCGAGATCGACCGCAGCCTGCTGGACGAGATCGGTGATGCCCTGGTGCACCTCCTCCGGAACGCCGTGGACCACGGTATCGAGGAGAAGCAGGATCGCATCGCCAAGGGCAAGAAGCCCCAGGGAACGATCATCCTCTCCGCATTCCAGGAGCAGGGGAACGTGGTCATAACCGTCGAGGACGACGGAAAGGGCATGGACATCAAGAAGATCACCGCCAAGGCCGTCTCCAAGGGCCTCATAACCGCCGACGAGGCGGAGCGCATGGACGAGCGGTCCAGGATGCAGTTCATATTCCTGCCCGGCTTCAGCACCGCCGACAAGATCAGCGACCTCTCTGGAAGGGGCGTGGGCATGGACGTGGTGAAGACCAAGATCGAGGGTCTGGGAGGAACCGTCCGCCTGGACTCCACCTACGGGAAGGGGAGCAAGATCACGCTCAAGCTGCCGCCAAGCATGTCCATCATAAGGGCCATGCTGGTGGAGGTCAACTCGGAGAAGTACGCCATCCCTCTGGAGAACGTCAGGGAGACGGTGAGGGTGCCGATGGACGCTGTCCATACCATTGGCGATAATGGGGTGTTCAAGCTGCGGAACGAGGTCCTGCCCATCCTGAACATCCACAACGAGTTCGGTGGCAGCAGCGAGATCGTCCGGGAGATGCCGGCGATAATCGTGGAGAAGAATGAGAACAGGGCTTGCCTGCTGGTGTCACGGTTGATCGGCCAGCAGGAGATAGTGGTGAAGAACTTAGGGAAGGACCTGAGGCAGACCGGGTACTTCTCGGGAGCGACCATCCTGGGTGATGGTAAGGTAGCGATGATCCTCGATGTGGGGGCTTTCATATGAGCACAGAAACGAACGAGATGGAGATTGACGAACTGCAGATGGACGCTCTCAGGGAACTGGGCAATGTAGGGGCCTCTCACGCCTCCACGGCCCTGACCGAGCTGGTGAAGACCGACATCCTCATCGATGTCACCGAATGCCGGGTAATGCCCATGGACTCCCTCCCCAACCGCTTCGGGGACCTGGGAACGCATCTGGCCACTGTAAAGATCGAGATCGGTGACAGCAAGAGCTGCCTATACATGATATTCCCGGAGAAGATCGCCATCTACCTGTCCGACCTGCTCCTGGGACGCCCCCATGACCCCAACCGGGCCATGACCGAGGAGGACCACGAGGTGATGGTGGAGATGGGCGATATCTGCATCCGCCGTTATCTCATACCCCTGTCCAAGTTCCTGTCCATCGACCTCATCCCTAACTCGCCCACAGTGTCGGTGGACAAGCTGGAGGACCGCTTGAAGTTCCCCGATGTCTTGAAGCACCTTCATGAGTCCAAGGTCATCAGGATCGAGACCAACTATGTTGATAGCGATCAGAGGTTCCAAGGAGCCATCATCTACGTTCCCGACCCCAAGACCCAGAACCTCACCTTCAAGCGCTTTGGCGTGGACGCCGAGTCGCAGATGGCCACCTTCTCCAAGTTCGGGTTGTGAGACACTTGACCTTGACCGAGGGCCGGGAACACAACGAGATGATCATGGACGGTCTCAGGGAGATCGGCACCATCGGTGCCGCTCATGCCTCCACCGCCCTCTCCGAGCTCGTGCACAAGGACATAATGATCGAGGTGTCTGACTGCTTCGTCTGCAGCACCCAGGAGCTGCCCACGGCGTTCTCCACCACTGAGGAGACGGTGGTGGCAGTGTTCCTCGAGGCCCTGGGCAAGAGCAGGGGAGGGATCATGCTGGTCGTGAGCGAGCAGATGGCCATAGAGCTGACGGACCTGATCCTGGGGCGGGAGCATGACGAGAGCCACTGCCTCGACGAGATGGACCAGGATGCCATCTGCGAGATCGGCAACATCTGTGCCTCGGCATATCTCAACGCAGTATCCCGATTCACTGACATCACCATGATGCCCTCACCTCCCGGAGTGGCTGTGGACATGCTGCGGGCCATCCTGCAGTTCCCCGCTGCCCTGGTGGAAGCGGACTCCGATTCCTCCGTGGTGATCAAGACCATGTTCAAGTACGGAACGAACACGGGTTTCGGCTTCATGCTCTACATTCCTGACCGCGAATCCCAGCTTGTCCTGATCGAAAAGTTCGGCTCGATGTGATAGAGATGATAGAACGAAGGGCCGAAGGCCTAGCCATTGAGGAGGAAAAAAGGGTTACTCTCGCCCGCCGGGTGGACGAGGTCCAGCCATGCCAGGCTCATTACGTCGACGGGGACGCGGTCGTGGGCGTGGGCGAGTACCAGGTCGTGCACGCCCCTGAGAAGTTGGTGTGCCTAGGTCTGGGATCCTGCGTGGGCATTGCCATCTTCGATATCTCCAGCCAGATAGGTGGGCTCATACACGCCATGCTTCCCAAGTACGAGGAGGGCAGGGACAAGACCAAAGCTTCCAAGTATGCGGATTCCGCGGTCATGCTGATGGTCGATGAGCTGGTGGAGATGGGTGCCCGCAAGCCGCTGCTGAGGGCCAAGATCGCCGGAGGCGCGCAGATGTTCTCCTTCATCTCATCGGACACGCTCAACATCGGACAGCGCAACTCTGTGGTCGCCAAGGAGACCCTTAAGAAAGAGAACATACCCCTACTGGCCGAGGACGTGGGCGGCACCAAGGGCCGTACCATCTTCTTCAACTCTGTTGATGGGAGCATACGTATCCAGAAGAACGGAGAGGTCAGCCAGATCTGATCCTCCTGCTTTTTTTATCCAATTCTCCCTGTTTTTC
Organism: Methanomassiliicoccus sp.; assembly: GCA_012719175.1. Classification (NCBI taxonomy): domain Archaea; kingdom Methanobacteriati; phylum Thermoplasmatota; class Thermoplasmata; order Methanomassiliicoccales; family Methanomassiliicoccaceae; genus Methanomassiliicoccus; species Methanomassiliicoccus sp. The sequence goes on along the minus strand of JAAYAX010000007.1, from coordinate 107,568 downwards.
ATTGTTTTTTCAAAACTGGACCTACGAGGAGCGCAGAGATGGGGCACAAAGACCTCTCGCCTGTGGTGCCGTGTGAACGATGTGCTCTCTCAAGTGCTTGTTGACGGACCGTTCTCCTCATCGAGGGAAAGGTCTCAACCGCTGCTCATCAGTCCGCCAATCATGATCTCGGCCATGAACCCACCGACCGAGCCGATCCACATTAGGGCGATGAAGTGGATGATGGCGCCGGCCATGTGTCCGCCCTTCAGCATGGGGAGCATCAGTGAAGACATCAATGCATGGACGAATATCACGCTGAACGTCATCAGCTCTATGCCTGCCGTGGAGTAGGACCCCGAGAAGATATTGGTGAGAAATCCGCCGGAGATGAAGTCAGGGTTGCTTATCGCCAGATCGCCCATCACCTGGCCCATGTAGTCGACGATCCCCACGGTCACGTAGAGGGTGACCGACAGGGAGACCATGATCCCATAGAGCAGGCCGACGAAGGACGAGCCGATGGTCTGCCTCCGCTTCCTAATCGTCAGGACCTTGAACATGTTGTTGCTGATGAAGATGCTCGTCGCCTCGGGCTTGGAACCGTTCTGGATGCACAGGACGTACATCTCCCCGAAACGTTCGATGAGGCTGCTGGAGGTCTCCGCCGAGAAATGTCTCCAGGACTCCGTGGCGTTGATGTGCATGGCCAGCCTCTTGGAGAGGTTCTTGATCATGTCGGTCAGAGGCCCGAACTTGTGCATGGCCAGTTTTTTCACGCCATCCGCCATGGTGGTACCGCTGACCTCCGATGAACGGCCGAGGGAACGGATGAAGGCCCCGTACAGGTTGTCCCTCTTCTCGATCTTCCTCTCCTCCCGCATGATGAGCACTCCTGGGAACAGCGCGGGAAGGAATATGGTCGAGGCCACGAAGGTCATGGGGAAGCCTGACGGAAGCATCACGAAAGACAAGAGGATTATCCCGAATATCGCGATCAGGGTGGCCGTGAAGACCAGACGGTCGGAATCATTTATCAGGCCCCGCTTCATCTTCAGCCGCCAACCGTACCAGATGCACTCCTTGGGCAGTTTGGTCTTGAGGAAGAAGATGAAGAACGCCTCCATGGCCACGAAGGACGCCACCACGCCGAACAGCAGCATGTCTATGTCGCTGCTTCCCAGCACAGGAGTGATGGCGACGAACACGGCGGTGAAGATGAGGGAGGTGGTGATGCCCGTGTATATGTCCTTGACGAACTCCAGGTCCTTGAGGGCGGAATCGGACTTGAGGATGAACTCGTCCATCATGACGTCATGCTCGTTCTTCATGAACCGGTCGAGCTTCTCACCGACGTCCAGCGAGTGGGACAGCCGCTGGAAGAAGTCGCCCTCCAGCTGGCTGGAGGTCCTCTGGGCCACGAAACGGCAAGCCTCGGCCGCGCCTACGCTGTAGTGCTTCAGAAGGCGATAGACTTGCTTGGCATCCTCGGCCAGCTGTCCGAACTCCTTCTTCTCCGAGAGAATGTAGAACACCTTGTCGAAGGACATGTCGGACGTGGACAACGCGGCCATGGTGGTCACGAACATTGGCATGTTGCTGTCCACGTTGGTCTTCCGCTTGCCCGTGTACACGGCAGGCAGGAGAAGGATGACGATAACCGCGAAGATGGGAAGGACATACATTATGTAGATGGTGGGGGACCCCACGATGTCCGCCAGTAGCAGGGTCATCATCATGGGGACGACCAGGCCGAACATCACCACTGAGATAAGCACCAGCCGGAAGTAGGCCTCCTTGCTCATCTTGAGGTCGCGCAGCCAAACATCGATCTTCATTGGTCCGCCTCATACCGTGAACGGTAGGGAGTTCGGGCCATACTCGTAGTAGTCGCTTAAAATCTTGTTGACCTCATGATATCCTGTGATATCCAGGTCGACCATCTTTTGGATGATCTTCTCCCTCTGTCTAAGGTCCTTGTATATGTCTTTGGGCTCTGTGTAACCGTGTTCTGCGGCGATCCTCTTCTCCAGGATGTAGCTGTTGTTGTTGCCGCGGAAGTACAGCTTGTCGGTAGCGGAGTCCCACTTGAAGACGTTCCTGGTCAGGACCCCGCCGTCCTCCTTGGAATAACCCATGAACTCCTCCACGTTGGTGACCCTCCTGAGGAACCTGCGGTTCACGTTCACCGCGGACTGGAAGATGATGACATTGACGTTATCGATGAACGACATGGGGATGTTGATAGGTTGTCCGGTCATCCTCTGGATGAACTTAGTGGCGTTGGAGGCGTGAAAGGTGGCCATGACCGGGATACCGGTCTGCATGCATTGGAAGGCGACACGCCCCTCCTCACCTCTGATCTCACCGATGACGATGTAGTCCGGACGGGACCTCAAGGCCGCACGCAGGAGATCGAACATGGTGACCCTGGCCTCCTCGGGACCGGATTCCCTGGTGACGCACCGCTGCCATCCCTTCTGAGGGGGTTTGACCTCGGGAGTATCCTCCACAGAGTAGATCTTCCCCCGGTGGTCGATGAAGGACAGGATGGCGTTCAGAGCGGTGGTCTTTCCGGACGCGGTCTCCCCGGAGAGGATGACGTTCATCTTATTCTCCAGGCACAGCCAGATATATGCCACGAACTCGGGGGAGAAGGTACCGAACTTGATGAGCTGGATGGGTGAGATGGGCTCAGCGCTGAATTTACGGATGGTGCAGGAGGAGCCCCTGGCGCTGATGTCGTTGGAGTAGATCATGTTGATACGGGACCCATCCGGCAGCGTCCCGTCGACTATGGGTTTGGATGCGCTTACCGGCCGTCCCATGCGCTCGGAGATGGAGATGAAGAACTCGTTGAGGGAGACGTCATCATCGAACCTTACGTTCGTCTCCAGACCGTATTGGAACGCCTTATGGGAGACCCTAACCTTTCCCGTGCCTATGAGGTGGACATCCTCGATGTATGGGTCGAGGATAAGTGGTTCTATAGGTCCATAACCTACTATATCCCTGTTAATATAATATTTTAGGATCTCGTACTCCTTCTGATTGACCTGGACCTTGCCGCTGGTCTTCTTAGCCTTCTTGTTCCTGCCGCTCACCACCTCCACGGACATGTCGAAGAGCTTCTCCAGGATACGTATCAGGTCCTCCTTGGTCTCCACCGACTCCTCGTGCGTGGCCTTTTCCAGGATCGAATCCTTGATGATGCGGAGCTTCTCCTTCTCCTCCATGTCCAACTTGTGTTCGATGCTCACGTACCGTGAACGCAGGGCATCGATGTGGATGTGGCCGTTGCCGATCTTATAGATGACGTTCGCGGAGTTGGGGTCAAGGATGGCGTTCTTCCTGATATCGGCAAGGTCCTTGACCGACAGGTTCTCGTAGTACTTCGGAAGGACGTTGGTGACCTTCTTCAGCTCATCGATGTACTCCCGAAGATAGATGTTCCCCTTGGCCGCCTTTTCCAGGGCGGGATCGACAACAACCATTAACCGGACACCTCGGTGATCTCGATCACCAGGCCTATGCCCGGTTCGATCCTGATCTTCATCTGGTCATCTACCTTGTGCTTGGCCCTTTGGTACCTCATGATATTGACCATGCGCACCATGCCCTGACCAGAGGGCTTCATCTTGATGGCCATGTAGATGTCCGATGCTTGGCGAAGAGGATCTACGGCCTTGCAGGTCTCGTCGGTGGTCATCAGGATGGTCTTATCGAGCTTCATCTGCTTCTTCAGGAAACCCATGTACTGAATGCAGTTGCGCTCGTCCAGGCTGTCCTTGGTGAGTGTGGAGAAGGAATCGATGATGAGGATCTCCTTGCTGTAGAGCTGGGGAGAGGTCATCAGCTTGAGAAGGAAGTCGCTCCGGTTGCGGGATTTGCCCAGAAGAGGGTAGACGGGGAAGTACTGGAAAGCGCCGCTGAGCAGGTACTTGTCGACCTTGTATTCCAGGGAGTACATCTGGTCGATGAAGTCACGCAGGGTCATCTCCGTGCTAACATAGGTGGCGGTATATCCATTCGCGAGAAGGCCGTATAGGATGCGCTGGCTGAGAACGCTCCTTCCCGAGCCCTCGCCCCCCTCGATCAGCATGGTGCTACCTCGGGGTATTCCACCCCCCATCTTGAGAGCAAGCTCGTCCTGTTTGAGATGAATGCTATAGAGGTCCTGACGAGCTGCACCGGCCTCCAGTAATGCTCCGCTCATCTCATTTCTCACCTCGTAAATTCATTATTGTTTCATCAGATGCGGAATGCCATGGTATCGGACACGGCGTTGGGCATGACGGCCTTGACCTCATGGTCCCCTGCGCCCAGTGCCACCACTATATGCATCTCCACGGTATTTCCGACAGTCCATATGCCCCCGGTATATTCGTTTACCACGGACGTCTCATTGACGTACTGGCCATCTATAAGGATTGCGATGTTATTATATTTTAAAGTAATATCACCTACGTTCTTCAGGTAGATCGTGAGGTTCCCGTCGGCGTAGGGGACCCTCCTCGGATCGTTAACGATCTCGATGTCCGTTCCTATCTCCGTCTCCAGAGCGTTGGTCTTTACCTTGAGCTCCTGCACCATCGAGTTGGAGATGCCGATGATGACACCAGAAATAGAGACCGCCACCACAATGGCGGCGATGAAGAACAGCATGTGTGTGAACGAACTGTCGGCCATGTTCGTGCCTCAGTGATAGGCGGCCACGCCATTGGCGTCCACCACCCGGATGAGGGTGTCGTTCAAGCTGCTGCCGACGGTGATGACCAGGGTCTCCAGCGGGAACCAGATGTTGGTGCCGGTGCTGCCGTCCACGGACGTCGATACTATGGCATCATCGCTGAGCGTTCCGTTCAGGAACACATCTAACGAACTGATCGACAAGGTCTCGGTGCCCTCATTGAGGAGGGTCACGGTACGATTTTCAACGTCCACTGCAGTAATGGAAATGCGATCATGCAGGATCCCGTCCTGGCGGTCCTGAGATTCTCTCCGCGCATCGACCAGGGCCTGTTCGAAATTATCGAACGCTGCGAGGAGGTTTCCGAACACGATGACCGATGCGACGAAGATGATGGCAGCAGAAGCTGAGATGCTCAGCCCCATCAACCGCCTCCTAGGCGCTTGAACTCGCTCATCCAGCGGTCTAGGGCCTCCACCTCATCCTGGTCCAGATCATCTCCTATGAGCTTGGCGCGATATACCTTGCTCAGCTGGTACTCCACCAACTTGTGCACCTGCTCCAAAGCGTAGGGATCGACCGATGACGGCAATGAGGAAGCCACTCTTGACCGTGGCCTCGCGGGGGCGTCGTCCTCCGGTTCCGGGGCCGCGGCGGGTGTCGGAGCCCTCAGCTCGACCTTTCCCAGCACATCTGGTGAGATCTTGATGCTGTCCATTCCCTGTAAGTTGCTGAAGTCCTCTTCCTCTTCCTCGTCGTCCGGCCTCACCACTCGGTCCAGGGGGCCGCACTCGTCGATGACGGGAGAGGGCATGGACTTCGCGTCCTTGAGCGTGTTCAGGCTACCCAGGGAGAGGTTGTCATCCATGGGGATGTCATCATCGCCCGCGGACGGTGCGACAGCACCATGCTTGTCATCATCGACGAACGGGTTGTACTGCCGGCTGACCGCCTCGTACACGTTCAGCAGGCTCTTGATGGAACCATTGATCTCGGACAGGTCCTTCTTCATGGACTCTATCTCGTTCTTTGTAGCTTTGCTGTTGAGATCTGCGGTCTCCGCCTGCTTCTTCAGGTCGTTGACGCTAGCCTCGATCTCCATGAACTTCTTATCGTCAGCGCGACCTCCGCCCGAGGACAGGCTGGAAAGGATATCGTCGCCCAGGCCCCCACCGAGGCTGCCCCCGATGCTACCGCCGAGACTGCCGAGATCACCTAGGTCGTTCTTTCCCTTCTTCTTGTCCTTCTTGTCCCCCAGCTTGGAGAGGCTGCCGAGGCTTCCTCCAAGGTCGCTGAGCGATAGGCTTCCGCCCTCCAGGTCCAGATCTTCCGAGGAGGCGGAGATGCCTCCAAGGTCGGAGCCCTTGCCACCCTTCTTCTTGAACGACAAGATGGCCAGGGTCGAGACCAACGGGTAGATAGTAACGTTGCGGACAGCCTTCATCTGGATACCTCTGGATAGTGATGTTGTGAAACTGGTGATGCTTGTGATAGTGATGGTGGATGGGTGGTGTTTATTATAATAAAAAGAAAAAGGTTTCTTACCCTGTTTAGTTCAGGGTAACCCACTCAATACCGGGGGTGAAAGCCTCGGAGGTGGTGAAGGTGATCAGGGACAGCTGGCCGTAGGCCGGCATGATCTTGATCACACCGAGCTGGTTGAAGCCGATGTTCAGGTCCCCAGCGTGGTTGGACACGGTAATCTTTATCAGGTCACCCTGGCCGACGACGTGAGAGGTGGTCATATCGCTGGTCCAGGTGTTCCCGGAGATGGACTTCTCGACGTCAGCGGTGTAGGTGTCGTCATCGATGGTCTGGTCCATGCTCTGGTACAGGTTGGTGGTATCGGACAGCAGAGAGATCATGACGTTGTTCATGTTGATCTGGGGGCTGCCAGCAGCGAGCCTGAGGTAGATAGTGATGTTGTCAATGTACTGGTAGTTGGTCTTGTTGACCTGGCCGATGACATCCTGGACAATGAATCCAGAAGCAACATTGTTGATTGCCTGGTCACCAGTGGACTGAGCCTGCTCCCTCACGGTGTTCGCAGTGCTGATCAGTACAGACGCGGCGACCGCGGCCACAAGGACCATCGCGATGAATACGATCATCGTACCGACGCCCATTTCAGCGCGCTTGTCGTTTCTCATTTTTACGAACTTCTTGTTCAATCCCATTTCTAGACCTCCATTCGGTTCTTGCCCGAACAAGAGTATATCATACTCCTTGTTCCGGGACGCTTCGTCTGCATAGATTGCAACGGGCTACCATCCTAGGGATGTAGCTCGCTCTCATCAGGCAGTTAAATCAAAATTCACCTCCGAGATATATAAAAGAAAAGATTTGAAAATCATAACTGATTTGTATTTTTGATACCAAGAAATATTAATTATCAAATAAAACTATGAGATGGTTTCTCAAAGCCAGTTGTTCTTTGGTTCACTCATTTTTTCATATTGCTTCACAGGAATTGAACGGGGAAATACGCGTACGCGATGATCTCGCCGGTGAACGCATACTTGACCTCCACCGACCACTGGCCTTCGGATAAGGCTCCGGACCACCTTCTTAGATCAATATAATCCCCTGAGCTCATAAGACCGTTGCTGTCGGCATCCACCATCTTCACCTGGGTATCATCGATCATAAGCATGATCATGGAGCTGGTATCGTTCAGGTACATCGTCTGGACGGTCATGTCCGGTCCCAGGACGTCTATATAGCAATATGAAAGCTCGGTGCTGGGCGAGATGGTCCCTACCATTAGCTTGATCTCGCTCTCGGACACGTCCATGACAGCGGAGATGGAGCCTGTGGGAGCAGAGTTGATATCGGGAACGATCACGGAACCCTTGGAGACGATGATGTTGCTTGACCGGTGGACCATCTCGAACAGCCACGGTCCCTTAGTGAGATCCCGATAGTTGGACATGATGAAGTACGATCCCTTCTCCAGAGGCCCAGTGGAAGAGATGGTGATATTCGCCAGGCTCTTGGGATCGTTCGAACCCTCCGGCTCCTGTTCGTACACTAGGACGTCATCATGAACATCCGCCAAGCACACATCCCCCAGCGGGGACATAGTCTTGATCCTCACATCTGTGAAACCGATTGGATTGGAGAAGTTGTTGAACTCCACCTTCATTTGGGTGGGGCTGATGTACTTCACATTGAAGGATACGTTCTGAGGTATGTTGGCGGGGGGAGGCCCCTGCATGATGGTGAGCGCAAGATAGATGCCGCTGATCACGATCGAGATGATGAGGGCGATGTTGACCCACAGCAGTATCTTTCTTCTTTCCATTCGAACATGGACTGTCGATTGCTCATAAAAAAAGTTTAGACGACGGTATCAAATCGAATAACATTACCGAACTACGACGACCGTGCAGTTGGCATTCTTGAAGATGGTCTCCGAAACGCTGGTGCCCATGATCTTGGCCAGCCCGCTCTTCTCTCCTGATGAGCCCAATATGATACAGTCAGCATCCAGCTTTTCGGCCGCCAAGAGGATGGTGTCCTGAGGTTCCCCCGCCTCCAACAATGTGGCGATGTCAACGCCCACTTCCGAGGCCCTTATCTTGGCACGGCCCAGGACCCTCATCCCGTTCTTGATGTTCTTATCCTTGTCCTCTTGGGCCTTGGGACTTACTATGTACATGATGTACAGAGTACCACGGAAAGCCTTGGCATAAGCAAAGGAGAACTCGACAGCTTTCTCGGAATGTGGCTTTCCATCTGTGCCTACAATGATATTCATCGGGACCAAATGAATTATATTTCATAAAATATTTAAAAGAAAAGATTAGGAAATCATTTCTGATTCTAAAAAAATCCAGCATGGCCTTCAGCGCTACCGAAGGGACACGTACCTGGTCGTCAGGGTGCTGGGCACATCTAGGATAAGGAAGTTAACGAATCCCTCTGCTGGCGTCAGCGATAACCGCACCTCCTCCCCGCAGGTGATGGCGTTGGGCAGATCGAAGCTCAGCACGAAGATGTCGCCATCACCGATGATGGAGGTGGAGTTGACAAGTCCACCGGAGAGGATGCGCTCGCTGCTGAACCCCCCCTCCCCGCTGGCCAGGAACACGTGGTCCCAGGGGAGCATCAGCTCAATCACCATAGAGCTGAGGTTGACATTCTGACTTCCAGGTCCGATGACGACGACCATCTCCAGGCTCGTGAGGAGCTCGCGTTCGGGATCGCACACTCCCACCACGCTTCTCACGTCGAGGTAGGTAACGGTGTTGTCCAGCGTTTCATCGACCACATCCTGGGCCTGCTCGGCGGTCAGGGAGGTGTTGTCGATGACCATGGAGCCAGCTACCCCGCTAATGGATATCAGAGCGATGAGCATGATGGAGGTACCGATGCCCGCCTCAGCCTTCTTACACCTAAGCGCCCTCAATTTTATCGGCTTTATTGTTATAACAGAGAGTATATAATTATTACCGGGCCCCCTCAAGGGAAGCCTCGCAGAACGGGCACTTCCTCAGGATGCGGTTGGTGGTGCGGTCGCAATTGGGGCATTTGACCTCGAGGAACGCCGCGCAGTAAGGGCAGCGCGAGATCGTGGAATGGAGCACCTTTCCGCACGCCGGGCAACGTATGAAGGCATCGTCGCCGGAGGATGGAGGCGGAGATGTCCTGCCTTTTCCTCTCGAGAACAGGCCGAGCGTGCTCATGGCCATGGTAAGGATGCGGGAACTCATCGGTATCCTTGTGAAGGATATCCACGGATTAAAAAAAATATCGTTTTCCGTATGCGGTCCCCGAGAACAAGTCACTCCTTGCGAATATCCACCAGGGGCTCGATGGTGCTCACCGCCTGGGCAATGGAGACTTGGGGGTCGATGAACATGTCGATCGCTTCCTGGGGACAGCGCTCCACGCACCGGCCGCATCCCTTGCACAGACCGTCATCGATGACGGCTTTGCCCTCCCTTAAGGTGATGGCGCCCACGAAACACGTCCCGTCCTCCACGCATGAACCGCAGCCGACGCACCTATCGGTCACCGTCAAGGACACGCCCGGCATGCGCATGACCCCGCTGCTGATCGATCCGGAGAGCTGAGGGAGCATCTTCCACAGGCAGCAGCACTCGCAGCAATTGCATATCGATAGCAGCTCCTCCTTGGGCCCGGTGTTCAACCACACACTGTCGATCTTGTTGCGGCCGATCAGATGCACCAGTCCCCTCTCCCTTCCCTTGCGCATATGTTCCATGGCCTCCTCCACCGTGGCCATATGCCCCATGGCCGGGGAGATCTTGAGGACCCCTGCGCCCAGGAACACGCATCCCAGGTCCTCAGGGTAGTGCTGGCAGTGGTTTGAGCGCCGGCACATGCAGTGGTTCATGATGAAGATGTACCTTGACTGTTGAAGGAAATGGTCTATCACCTGCGATGGCAGGACTACGTTGGTCTGCGAGACCGGCCTGACCACTTCTATCGTGGTCGCGCGAGTGGACATGGCCACGGTGTCCTTGGGGAGGTAGATCATCCTATCCTCCTCGAAGAACACGAACTCCATGGCCCTGCCCAGGATGGGCAAGCGGGTCATTCGGGCCATCAAGAACCGCTGCTGAAATCCGACCTTGATCATGCGGGATGCGATGTCCGTTCTCGCGCTCACGATACCCGAACAGGATATCGTATCTTATCCCTTGCGCCGATGTTTAGAACCTCAGGTCATAGGCCCATCCAGAATTGATGTACTTAAGAGAATCATGGTCCAAGATTTATATCCATCCAACCGGTTTGTCGGCCCATATGATCGACGAGACCATTCTCTCTGTCCCACTGCTCTTCTCCAGCACGCTGTCCGTTGGCCTTGCGATCATAACATGGAGGATGAGCGACCTTCGCACCAAGAAGCCGTTCATACTCCTCTTGATCGCCATCGCATGGTTATCGACCACGTATCTTCTGGAACTACTGAGCGGTACCATGCCAGAAATGCTGTTCTGGAACGATCTGGAGTATATCTCAAACGTCTTCATTCCACCCCTATTTTTGATCTTCACGTTGATGTTCGTAGGCCGGGACAGTGCGGTGAACCGGAGGAACCTTGCCATCATTTTCGCCGTCCCCACCCTGGCGCTGGCGATGTTGTGGACGAACGATTTTCACCACTCCTTCTATACCTCGGTGGCGCAACCCTCCAGCGCGTACATGCAGACGTTCGTGCCTACCTACGGCCCCTGGTTCTACCTCCTTGTGATATTCTCCTTCCTTATGGGTGCCATAAGCTTCTACCTCCTCCTTACCACCTACTTCCGATCCTCGAGATACCTGCGCCAGCAGGTCGGCATGGTGCTGGGGTCATGCACCCTTCCCGCGGTAGCCGCCATCATCGGCCTCCTGAACCTCACTGAGATCCCCTTCACTTTCCTGATGATCCTGGCGTTCGCCGGGTCCATGGCCCTCCTGTTCATCGGTGCCTACCGCTACGAGCTGTTCAGCATCATACCCCTAGCACTGGACACCGTGGTGAAGAGGATGAAGGATGGAGTGGTGGTGATCGACAACCGCGGCCATATAATCCATATAAATCCCTCTGCGGAGAAGATGCTCGACGCCACCCGAGGAGGCAGGAAGGAGCGTAGGAGCGCGGATACGCTGCCTTTCCTGATGAGCGTGAACCTGGAGGACGCCATCTCCACTGGTCGGTCCCTGGAGGTGTCCATCCCCAAGGATGAGGTGGACCACTACTACGATATCCAGGCGACGGCCATGAACGACCAGAGCGGTGCCCGAACGGGAGTGCAGCTGATCATCAGGGACATCGATGAGGAGAAGAGGATGAAGGACCAGCTCCTGAAGGCGAACACCAAGCTGAGCATCATGTCCATGGTGGTCCGCCATGATACCATGAACCAGGTGGGAGTGATCCACGGTTACAGCGAGCTCATCTCCTCCGGCCATCTTAAGAGCGAGGACATGGCACGTTATGGTGATCGCATCAAGGAGGCGGTCAAGTACATAGAGCGCCAGTTCAACTTCGCCACCGACTATCAGAGCCTGGGGAGATCGGACCCCATGTGGCAGTGGATGCAGTTGGTGCTGGCCAAGGCCAAGACCTCGGGGGCCTCCGAGGGGCTGGACGTACATTCCGACCTGGGGCCGCTCAGCGTCCTCGCCGACCCCATGCTGGAGAAGGTCTTCACCATACTGCTGAACAACAGTCGTAAACACGGCAAGAAGGCCTTCCACATCAACATTGGATACCGGATCGACAACGGCTCCTGCGTCGTGTTCTACGAGGACGACGGTGTGGGCATACCGGCGGATGTGAAGCCGGCGGTGTTCGACAGGGACTTCAACCCCCATGGCAGCATGGGGCTCTATGTCGCCAGTCAGATCATGGTCATGTCCGGAGGGGCCATCCGGGAAGCGGGCGAGGAGGGAAGAGGCGCTCGCTTCGAGCTGATATTCCCGGAGGGGAGCTGGAAGGAGGAGAAGTTCGATATGTCCAGCATCGCCCGGTCCAGCGGGCAATAGGGAGACGATGGAGGTCTTCCGGTCAGTTCAGGTCAGACGAGGCCCTGTCGATTATCGGCGCGCCGCAGAAGGCGCAGCGATGATCGTTCCTGTGATTGGTGCCCCCGCAATACTCGCAACGCACGTGCAGGTCCCTCTCCATGGAGGCAACCCGCCTGCTGGTCCCTCTCCTGACGAACCAAGCCCCGGCGAACAGGGAAGCACCGATCACGAAGAGAGGGACAGACACCCACAGGAAACCCGGCTCCGAAAGCATGGCAGGGAGGAAGAACCCGAAGCTGAAGAACAGCAGCATTCCCCCGATGCCCATCAGGACCAGGCTCTTCACCTCTCCCTCTTCCCGGGTCTTCTTTATAGGGTCCTCGGGGGCGTTGGGATTGACCGTGGCATTGCAGTCTGGACAGTACCTTGTTCTCAAGGGGACCGCGGCCTGGCACTCGGGGCACTGCCGGGTTCTTACGGACATCATCGGTCAACACCGTCAGCGGGCATTTATTCGTAACGCCGTGAGTTCACATTTCAGATAAGGACATCATCGATAGTCTGTGTCCGAACCATTCTCGGGCATTCCAAGGCACCAAGAGGGATAATCGCCACCATGTTTTTTTATCCAGCCCTCACTTGTCGGTGGAAGGGTACGCCATGTCGATCATCCGCTGCGAGGGGGTAGTCAAGACCTATGTCACCGGGGATATCACCGTCCAGGCCTTGAAGGGCATCACCATGGAGATAGAGAAGGGGGAGATGGTGGCCATAATGGGCCCCTCGGGCTGTGGCAAGACCACCCTCCTGAACTGTCTCTCGGGCATTGACGATGTTACCTCTGGCAAGATCTACATCGAGGACCAGGAGATCACCTCGATGAACGACAACTCCAAGACCAACTTCCGCGCCAGGCGGATGGGCTTCATATTCCAGTTCTATAATCTGCTGCCGGTGCTCACGGCCACCGAGAACGTGGAGCTCCCGCTCCTGATCGCCGGCACGCCCCAACAGGAGGCCCGCAGCAAGGCCTTGGAGCTTCTGGATACCGTGGGTCTGTCCCAGCGGGCCGATCTGCGCCCCAATGCCCTGTCCGGGGGCGAGAGGCAGAGGGTGACCATCGCCCGAGCTCTGTCCAATACACCGGCGATCGTTTGGGCCGACGAGCCCACCGGTGACCTGGACGTGCGGACCTCGGATGATGTGGTGTCGCTGATGCGGCGTCTCAACAAGGAGAACGGGCAGACTTTCATCATCGTGACCCATGACCCAGAGGTGGGCGCGAGGTGCGACCGCATCATACACATGCGGGATGGTAACATCGTCACCACCAACGGCAATGTGGAGCACATTGCCGACGAGATAGGTCAGCTGGGGTGAGGCGATCTCCCTCAGAACGGCGTTGGCGGCCATAGTGGCCATCGTCCTTATGGCCGTCGCCCTGGTCACGCTCCCTCTGACCTATGCGGTTCTAGCCATCATCGGCCTCATCACGCTCTTCGTGCTCATTGACGCCTTCGGAAACCGCATCCTCCTGACGATGTCCGTGCGCAATGTCATCAGGAGACCATCCACCACCGCCCTGGTGCTGGGCGGTCTGATGGTAGGGACAGCGATAATCTCCGCCTCTCTGGTCGTCGGAGACACCCTGGACAACATGATCGTGGGCGAGGTCGTTCAGAGCTATGGCGACATCGATTTCACCGTCAGTGGTACGGGGGCAGGTGCCAACAGTACCGGATCGTACCACCTCTCCGAGGTCACCGCTCTCAGGGACTCGGTCCACGGTCTGGGATCGGTGGACGGGGCGGAATGGGTCCTCCAAATGACGATGAACATCAAGGATGCCGTCTCCAATTTATCATCGCCCAACATCGAGGTCATGGGGTTGACGGACGAGGGCCTGCGTGATCTGGGGGGCCTGGTTGCCCTGGATGGCGATATCATCCGCACGGTCCCCTCTGGAGGTCAAGCCTACGTGTCGCCTGACCTCGCGAACAAGTTGGACATCAGTGATGGCCACGACATGCTGCTGGTCCATGACCAATTCCACATCATGATAGTTAATGCCGTCCTGGTACGGGACTCGGGGCTCGCCGGGCTGGGCTCCGATGTGTTCCTCAGTCTCGGGGACCTGCAAACCCTCGGTGACCAGGAGGGGATGGTCAGTACCCTATTGGTGTCCCTCGACGAGGAGGGTCGCCACCATGTGGAGGATGCCCGTACGGACCTGAACGCCACCCTCGTCATGCAGCCGGAACTGAACCTGGAGATCAGCGGGGACCGCGATCGGGCCATCACCGATGGACGGTCGGCGGTGTCCATGTTCATCTCCCTGTTCTTCGTTTTCGGGTCGTTCTCGATAATCGCGGGAATAGCGCTCATCATAAACATCTTCACGATGCTGGGGGAGGAGAGGAAGGGTGAGATGGGAACGGCCCGGGCGGTGGGCATGAAGCGCGGGCACCTGCAGAAGCTGTTCACCTACGAGGGGTGGATCTATGCTTCCATAGCCTCGATCATAGGCACGATGGCCGGCCTGGTCCTGGCATTCGTCCTCATACACGCGGCCACGGCCGTCATCGACATAGGCGGATTGCAGATCAGCAGGTACTTCACCTTCACACCTCTGTCCCTCGTCCTCGCCTACCTGGCCGGCTTCACCCTGACCCTGATCACGGTATACCTGGTCACTTTCAGGATATCGAAGCTCAACATCGTGCGCGCTGTCCGCAACATCCCCGAGCCGCCGAGGCTCAGGGATGATAAGGGCCTGCTGCGCCTCGGCCTGCTCATACTCGCCGTCGGGGTGGTCATCATGCTCGTGGGGATGAACCGCGAGAACCTGGCGGCGGCCCAGAGCGGGCTGTCCCTGGCAACGATGTCCACCGGCCTGCTCCTGCGCAAGTATGCCGGCGATCGCATCGCCTGGACCGTCGCGGGGCTGGCAACCCTGTTCGTGTGGCTTCCAAAGGGCTTTGAGATTTTCCCCTATACCGGCAACATAGAGATGTTCGTGATCGCGGGAGTGTTCATGGTGGTCTCCCTGCTCACAGTGGTCATGTTCAACTCCGACATCATCATCCGCATCTTCACCCGCCTCGTGCCCGCCAAGGGAGGCTACGGGGCGGTGACGATGACCGCCATATCTTATCCGCTGAGGGCAAAGATGCGAACCGCCCTTAGCATCTTCATCTTCGGACTGGTCATCTTCACCATTACCACCCTATCGATGATCTCGGGAATGCTGGGGGTGGGCATTCCAAAGATAATCGACCAGACCTCCGGAGGCTTCGACGTCCTCGCCTTCTCCGGTGTCCCCGTGGACATGTGGGACGGCATCAACTCCACGGATGAGCTGGTGGACAAGGCCAACGTCACCAACATCGTGCAGCTGAGCATGGCCCTACCCAGGGTCACCATCGAGCGTGTGGACCCAGTCACCAACACCTCTGACGAATTGGATCTGTTCTACAGCGTCATAGGTGTGAACGAACGTTTGTACACCGAGGGCCACTATCCCTTGAAGGAGTGGGACCACGACCGCTACGCATCGGAGGCGGAGGTCTGGAACGCGGTGCTTACAGACCCTTCCCTCGCCATCGTGGACGGGTCCGCGGGGGAGGTGGAGAGCCAGTATGGCATGGGCTTCGGCTCCCGGAACCTCGCCGGTGTGAGGGTGAACGATGCGGTGGAAATGACCGACGGGTCTGGACAGAACGTGACGGTCACAGTCGTGGGCATCATGAAGCAGAGCTCCTTCAACGGCATCTTCATGGACCAGAGATTTGTGAGGGAGGAGCTCGGCGTGGAGGGCACCAACCTCTTCCTAATCCAGCTCGCCGCAGACGCCGACGCGGAAAAGCAGGCGGTCCTGCTGCAGAACCAGTTCTGGCAGTACGGAGTGTCTACCATCCCTCTCAAGAGCCTTGCCCAGCAGGTGGTCAGCCAGATAGACGGCATATTCAACCTCATCAAGGCGTTCCTGGCCCTGGGGCTCATCATCGGGATAACCGGTCTAGGCATCATAACCATACGCTCCATAAGGGAGAGGACCATCGAGATCGGCATGATGCGCGCCATCGGCTACACCAGGAGGATGGTGGTCACCAACTTCGCCCTGGAGTCCGCCTTCGTGGCCGTCCTGGGCATCGGCATCGGAACGCTCCTGGGGATCATCGTCGGGTACCAGCTATGGGAATCGGGGTTCCGGGATATGGAGTTCGACTTCATCATCGCGTGGGGTCCGATACTTCTTGTTGGAGGCTTGGCCTTCGTGGCCACGCTTTTAAGCGTGTACCCGGCGGCCAGGGGGGCGAGCAAAGTTTCGCCGGCGGAGGTCCTGCGCTTCGAATAGGCTACATAAGGAAGTGCGCCTAGAAACGCAGGATTGATGATGCTTGGGCACTCTAACAGCTCAGGATGATCGACCGCCGCGCCCTCCATGAGCTGACCTACGGAATGTACATCATCGGCGTTGCGGAAGATGGTGAATATAACGGGCAGGTGTCCAACACCCTGTTCCAGGTAGCATCAGAACCCCTCCTGCTGTCTGTGTGCATCAACAAGGTGAACCGCACCCACGGCATGATCCAGAGGAGCGGTGCGTTCACCGTCTCGGTCCTGAGCACGGCAGCCCCGATGTCCCTCATCAACCTGTTCGGTTTCCACCATGGCTACGATGTCGAGAAGTTCAGGGAGGTCCCGCATCGGTCAGCCGACAACGGCGCCCCCATCGTCCTCTCGGATACCCTCGCCTACATCGAGGTCTCGGTGATCTCCTCGTTGGACGCGGTCACGCACACTCTTTTCCTGGGCAAGGTCACCGATACAGGGATGCTGCTAGGAGGGGAACCGATGACGTACCGCTACTATCGGACCGTACTGAAAGGCCACACCCCGGTCACCGCACCCACCTACCGGCCGCTTGAGCGTCCACCGGAGATAAAGGGATAAAGCATCGAGGCATTATTGTCACAGGGGTATGTCATGTCAGACGACAGCGATGCTCCGGTCAATGAGGTAGGCGGCACCATATCCGCGCTCATGCAACAGCTGATGGTAGGAATACCTGAACTGGCCGGTGGAGGTGCGGAGAGACAGGCATGGGACCTGCTGCATCAGGTCAGGGGCGCCATGCCTCCGGAGGGATCGGACGATCCCCGGACCTTCGTGGTCAATCTTATCGTGATGTCCACAGGCTTCGTGCATCTGGACGGCGATGAGAGCGAGAGGCACGATCGCCTTTTGGCAGCGGACCATCTACTGGTGAACGCTCTCAGAACCGCCTTCGAGGGCGGTGACGATGATGTTCTGGAGATGCGCTTCGAGGAGCTCCGCGACTGCCTGCTCAACATAGAGAGGATCAACGGGAGGAACCCTTCGGTGGAGACGAGGCTGAAGGCCATCCACGAGGGCCTCGTGGACCTGTCCCAGACAATGGGTTTCGCGGTCGAAGTGCCACCTTCGAAATGATCGCCGAGTTTCCCTCATCTTCGCCATTGCGATCCTGAAGCGAAAGAGCAGGCCAGGCTCCACGTACCAATGATAAGGTAAAACCAGGAAAACGAGACCATTTCAGATGCATGTTGAGAAATGTATGACCTGTCATTCCCGCCTGACCGATTTCGTTCATGAGCGCATGGCGCATCCTCTCATCCTTCTCAGGTGCGAGCGTTGAATTTCCATGGATCGTTCTATGTATAGAATCTGATCGTTAACACCCGGACTTGGTGGCCCCCTCCTCGCAGCGCTATTATCCCTCCTCCGCCCATGCCCTCCCTATGGATATGGTCATGATGGCCGGGGCCGCACGCATTCAGCGCCTCCGGGAGGAGTTCCCCGACACGGCGTTCGAGGACGACTACATGGACACCGAGGTCGGTACCCGTGGACTTATAAGGCGTTTGGACCCCAGGGGTGAGGTCACGGAACTGGAGTTCATCGAGCCCGAGGCCTTCTGGGCAGATCCGGACGCCGTAGAGGAATATTCTGAGACCTTGGGAATGGGAATCAAGGTCACGGTCCTGGTATCCGCCTCCGAGGCCCTGGAGGCAGAGGCCTTCCTGCGAGAGGAGGTTGGCGGCGGGATAACTGTCCTGGCATACGAGGACGGGAAGCGGCCCGGGAAAAATCGTTAACGCTCGCACCCCGGCGGAGCCCCCATGGCCATTACGGCCTACCTGGGGGCAATTATTTATCACACCGTGGCATCTTTTCACCGATCATGAGCGAGGATTGGACGGAGCTGTATAGGCCCAAGGGCCTCGATGAGGTCGTGGGCAACCCCAAGGCGGTTCAGGAGCTTAGGGCCTGGGCGGACGCTTGGGAGATGGGAAGGCCGCTCAAGAAGGCCGCCGCCCTCATCGGCACCCCGGGGACGGGCAAGACCAGCGCCGCCCTGGCCCTCGCCAAGGACTACGGCTGGGACGTGGTGGAGATGAACGCCTCCGACCAGCGCAACGCCGATGCCATCAAGGGAATCGCCCTCCGTGGCGCCATGGGGCAGACGTTCTCCTCCACCGGCGAGTACCTGTCCACCAAGAAGGGCCGGCTGAAGCTCATAATCCTTGATGAGGCGGACAACGTCAGCGGCAAGGAGGACCGGGGCGGCATCCCCGCCATAGTGGACCTGGTGAGGTCCACCAAGCAGCCCGTAATTCTCATCGTCAACGACTGGTACGGCCTTACCAAGAAGAGCTCGGTGCTGAAGTCCCAGACAGAGCAGGTGAAGTTCTCCCGCATCAAGAGCGTGACCGTCAGGAGCGTGCTCAGGAAGATATCCAAGGATCAGGGGGTGAGGGTATCGGACCGCGCCCTGGAGATCCTTGCGGACAACTCCGGGGGCGACCTGCGCTCGGCCATCAGGGACCTCCAGGCAGTGGCCTTGGGCAAGGAGGAGGTCACCGACCTCAATACCACGGTGGTGTCACCGAGGGAGGTGGAGAAGACCATGTACACGGTCATGGACGATGTGTTCAAGTCCACCGATGCCCAGGGAGCCCGTCTGCGGATGATGGAGGTGGACGAGACCCCTGAGACCAAGCTCCTGTGGGTGGAGGAGAACCTTCCGGTGGCGTACCGGGACCATCTTGACCTCTATCGGGGAATGAAGGCCGTCGCCCGTGCGGACACCTTCCTCGGACGGGTGCGTAGGCGTCAGCACTATGGGTTCTGGAGCTACGCCGGTGACCTGCTGTCGTTCGGCGTCTGCGCCGCCAAGACCAGGGAGGTCCGGGGCTACATCCGATACAGCTTCCCTATGTACCTGATGAAGATGTCCCGCAGCAAGAGCAATAGGGCGATACAGAGCGGCATCTCCGCCAAGCTGGGAGAGGCCACCCATCAGTCCACTGCCCAGGCTCGGCAGGTGCTGCTGCCGTACTTCAGGACGCTGTTCCAGAACGACAAGGGGTTCCAGTTGAGGACGGCCATAGAGCTGCAGCTCGAGGACGAGGAGGTCGCCTTCCTACTGGGAGAAAAGTTAGACTCCAACGCCGTGAAGCACCTGATGAACGACATAAAGAGGGTCCTGGATGCCAAGGAGCAGCATATGGAGCGGGCCATCGAGCGCCCGCACCCGGACGCGGAGATCAGGACCGCGAAGACGGAGGCAAAGCCGCAGCCCGCCCCCTCCCAGAGGACGCTGTTCTGAGGTGTCCATGACCGACGACATGAACCGGGCGCGAGAGAAGCAGCAGTATAAGATGCACGGCGGACACGCTGCGGTGAAGCTCTGCCACTGGATGCAGCAATCCCTCCTTAAGGGCCGCCCTTGCTACAAGGAGGAGTTCTACGGCATCCGTTCCCACCGCTGCCTGCAGATGACCCCCGTGGTGAACCAGTGCAGCCACAATTGCCTGTTCTGCTGGCGGGTGCAGGGTTTCGAGGGCAAGGTGGAGAGATGGAGCGAGCCCGAGGCCATGCTCGACGCGTGCATCGAGGAGCAGCGGAAGCTGGTCTCCGGCTTCGGGGGCGACCAGCGCTGCTCCCGGGAGATGTGGAAGGAGGCCAGGGAGCCGAAGCAGGTGGCCATATCCCTCTCCGGGGAGCCTACCCTCTACCCATATCTCGGCGATCTCATCGAGCTGTGCCACCGCCGAGGGATGACCACCTTCCTGGTCACCAACGGGACCTACCCGGAGGTCCTGGAGAAACTGCATCCTTTACCCACACAGCTGTACGTGACCGTGGCCGCCCCCAACGTCGAAGTGTACAAGCGCCTGTGCGTACCCCGGCAGCCGGACGGCTGGGAGCGTTTGATGAGGACCCTGGAGCTGTTCCCTTCCCTGGACACCAGGACGGTGGTCAGGCATACCCTGGTCAAGGGATGGAACATGGGCTGGGAGGATGAATATGCCCGCCTGGACTCCATCGCCGATCCAATGTTCATTGAGCCCAAGGGCTACGTCTTCGTGGGGGACTCCCGCCGACGCATGCACATGGACAATATGCCCTCTCATGCCGACATAGTGGAGTTCTCCCGCCGCCTGGGGGAGCGGTTGGGCATGGACATACTGAAGGAGAGGAAGGACAGCAGGGTCCTGGTCCAGGGTAGGGACGAGAGCCGCCTGCGTATACCTGGACTATGAATCAACCGTAACCGAATTGCTGTAAGAGTGTAAGAAAAAGGTTCAGGCCGGCAACAGGCCCCAAGACCTAAGCTTATCGCCTGGTATTATCCAAGAGCCGATGCCGGGCCGGCACCCAGTGCCCGCCTCACTTCATGCGGATGGTCTCGAGGTTCATGGGCGCCCGGGTCTCCACGTTGAACTTCTTGTAGATGGAGGATGCCAGGTCAGAGCATTTGTGCTCGTCGCCATGCCCGATGATGATCCTCTCCGGCTTGGGGTCCAGGGAGGCGATGTAGGACATCAGCTGCCTCCGGTCGGAGTGACCGGAGAATCCCTCGGCGACCTCCACGTTGAGCTTGATCTTTACGCTGATGGGCTTCCCCCGCTCGCTGAGCTGTAGCTCGCTCCACCCCTTCTGGATCTTGTTCCCGAGCGTCCCTTCGGCCTGGTACCCGACGAATATGAGCGAGTTCTTGGGCTCATCCGCCCACGCCTTGAGGTACTCCAGGACAGGTCCGCCGTTCATCATGCCTCCAGTTGCCAGCACAATGCAGGGCTCGACGTCATGGCATATGCGCTCCCTCATCTCCGAGGTCTCCACCCTCTTGAATATGGGCGAGAGGAAGGGGTTCTGCCCCATCTGGAAGATCTGGGTGCGGAGCTGGGAGTTGAGGTACTCCGGATAGGCAGTATGGATGGCGGTAGCCTCCCATATCATGCCGTCAAGGTACACCGGCACGTTGGGCAACTTGCTGGTCCGCATCATCTCCTCCAGCACGAGCATGACCTCTTGTGAACGGCCGACCGCGAACACTGGTATGATGGCCTTGCCTCCGTTCTTCATGGTCCGCTCCACTATTTCCTTCAGAGCATTTCCCGCCTCCACCCTCGAGGGCTGAATGTCACGGTAGCCTCCGTACGTGGACTCGATCACCAACGTCTCCAGGCGGGGGAACTTGTTGGCCGTGGGGTTGAAGAGCCAGGTCCGCTCGAACTTCATGTCCCCGGTGAACGCGATGTTGTACAGCCCGTCGCCGATGTGGAAGTGGCACACCGCGGAGCCAAGGATGTGGCCAGCGTTCTGGAACGTCAGCCTGATGTCCGGAGCGATGTCCGTGGTCTCACCGTACTTGAGGGGGATGCAGTGGGCGACCATCTCCCGCACGTGCGAAGAATCATAGGGTGCTTTCTTCCCTTCTCCGAAGGAGACCTTGATGTAGTCCAGCTGCATGAGCGACATAAGGTCCCGGGTCGGAGGAGTGCAGTATATGGGGCCGTCATAACCGTACTTGAACAGTGCCGGCAGCAGGGCGCAGTGGTCCAGGTGAGCATGGGTGATGACGATGGCGTCCAGATTTTCCAGCGGCTGTATCTCGGGGGCGTTGAAGTAGGGAGTGGCCCCTTCCTTGTCCGAGGGGTCCACGCCACAGTCGATAAGGACCTTGCTCTCCCTGGTGCTCAACAGGGTGGCGCTCCTACCGACCTCACGGTAACCGCCCAGGGCGGTCATCCTGACCCACGACTCGCCCTCTATCCGGGGCCGGGCCAATCGCCTTCCCACTTTCTTCAGGAAGGTCTTGCGATCATCCGATATCTGCCGCAGATAGTTGCGGATGTCCGAGACCGTCTTCGACGGCAGGGGCGGGGCGCGCACCACCTTGGGGGCCCACCCCACTTCCTTCTTGATCTCGTTGAGGATGCTGCCATGCTTGCCTATGACCAATCCGGGGGCGATGGCCTCGATGGTGACCTCCCCCGTGTCGTCCTCGAAGTAGATATCGGTGATCTGCGCATCCTCGGGGATGATCTCCCGGATCCGCTTCTCCACCACCTCGGGATCGGCCAGCATTCCTGGGTCAGGGCGAATGGCTACCCTTCGCCTCAGGCCCTGGGCTAGCTGCCTAACGATATCATTGTTGGAGGCGAACTTCTCCATGTCCTGGGTATATATCACTACCACAGGCCCCTCGAACTCGATGGCCGTGATGTTCACGTCGGAAGGAGCGATCTTCCGTATCTGTTCCTTTGCATCCTCTAAAACTCTATCAGCGCTCATGAATTTTTCCAGCTTATTTTATATATTTTAACAAAAGAAGTTAAAAGGTGTTTAAGGGTGTTTGACGAAGCCGACCATCAGCTTCATCTTGGTGGCCCTCTCCAGGGTTTCCTCCGGCGAGAGCTCGCGGAAACCGTCCTTGTTGATAACGGACACCGCGTACCCATCGCCGCTTGCGGAATCCCGCCGCATGGCGGCGTTCAGCGCCCTGATGGCCAGAGAGATGGCATCGTCCTCGGACATGCCCCTCTTGTAGTGGTCCTCCAGGACACCGTAGGCGTAGGGGGACCCGGAGCCTACGGACACATACTCATCGCGGATGGAGCCACCCGCAGCATCCAAGGAGTAGACATGCCCACCGTTGGTGTCGATACCACCGATGATCAGACCCACATAGTAGAACCCGTATGAGCCTCCTCCACCCCTCATGATGTTGGATAGGAGGGTGGCTGCGGAGTTCACGGACATGGGTGCGCCCCTCTTGAGCTTGTATAGCTCCACCTCCGCCTTTATGTACCTGGCAAGCAGCTGAGCATCACCGACCAGACCGGCCACGGTCAACCCCAGGTTGTCATCGATCTTGAACAGCTTACGGACATCCTTGTGGGCGATCACATTGCCCATGGTGGCCCGGTGCTCAGTAGCTAGTACGACACCATCCTTGAACACTATACCGATGGTGGTTGTGCCTGTCTTCAACTCGTCATTAGCCATGACTATCAATCCATAAAATTGGTTAAAAGATGGATTCTAACTTGTTGGTCAACAAATGATGGGGGCCATATTTATACTTTGCTTATCTGGCCTGATAATATCGATAACGAGCAGGAACCGAACCGTTGACGAAAAACGCAGAAGGGAATGGTCCAGGACAGCCAGCTCGCTAATGGTCCCCGGCGATAGACGGTAGCCTTGGCCCCTCTGGAACGATTAACGCAGGTCATCGCCAGACTGCGTTACAAAAGGTGTGATTCTAGGCGTTAATTTTAAATCGGTCTAGTAAGCTGAAGAATGACGGGACAGGTAGCGTATAAGACCACTCCTGTGACACGCACTACACATACCGTGTGCTCCAAACTGGAAATTAGGATGGCTTCGCGTCAGGACTTCCCGTGCCTGCCTGTCTCACAATACTCTTACCTTCTCAGGAACTTTTACTAGAACCAAGTTTTACATCGGCCACATGGCCCAATAGATATGAGCTCCCTCCGCCGCCCAAGGCCCCTGTTATCAGGCGCATTGCGTTGTTGGACTCGTACAAACCCAGAAGTTGCATACTCCCGTCCAGTATGATGGGTACGACCAGAACAAGGAACAGCCAGAAACGGAATCTCGGACGGATCATCATGATGATCAGCATCCCCAGGGCCAGACCCAGGAAGATGCCCACGTCCCGGGCGCAGAAGGGCATCTCGTTCCCGTTCATCGTGAACGAGCGGTCCAGCCTTTGATGGCAGTAGACATCGCCGATGATGTACACAGCCGCGGCCAGTGGGTTCATCTCTTCGATGCTGTCCATGTTGTCGAGGGAACCGGAGCGTCCGCTGAGGTCCGGCACGCTGCCCGCCGGCAAGGTCCAGGGCGAGATGAGGACCACCACGGCCCAGGCGGTGAAGAAGATGAGCATGGCCTTCTTGGCCCCGTGGGACGGGTCCCCGTGCATCGAACCTCCATCTCACCCAGGGAAATAATCGTTTCCCTCCCTGCCTGGGAAAAGGGACTTAAACGGGGACGGTGCATTCCGGGGCACATGATCACGCTTCCTGACGAGATGATCGCCCTCAAAAAGTTCCATGGTCACCTGGGCCCGTTCGCGGTCCTGGGATACCGCATGGGTCAGCTGGCCCGCCGCCGCTTCACCCAGCGTATCTATGCTCGGGTCCACAGCGGCACGGAGAGGCCCCTGTCCTGCCTTGCCGATGGCATCCAGATGTCCTCATGCTGCACCCTCGGAAAGAACAACATCACCCTCCTGGAGGAAAGGCAGGCATGGTCGGAGTTCTCCGACGGGACGGGGCATCTCGATATCCGGGTCCGACCTGAGCTCATAGAGGACATATCCGCGCGTTGCGACCATCATAACGAGGAGGAGATGGCCATGCGTTTCTACTCCCTCTCCGACGATGACCTGTTCGTCGTCACATCAGACCGATCAGCCCCGTTCGGCAGATGACGGAGACCACGACGTAGGTCAGGAAGGCCACTGGGGTTCGTGTCGCGTAGCAGTACACCACACCCTTCCAGCTCCTCTCACCCATTATGAGCACGGTGAAGAACGAAACCAGTAAGGACAGCTCCCCTATGTATATTCCAGTCACCAGCTCTAGGTCCGAGGTCACACCGCCCAAGGAGCCAGCTCTTTCCCGGATGAGGGAGAACAAGGCTCCCGTTACCCCTAAAACCATGGGCGCGAAGAACGTTCCCGTGGACCTCATCATGTCCACCACCCCCCTCAGCCTCTCCTCCACCCTCAACTGGCATCCGCGAAGGTCCGACAACATCTGAGCCAGGTGCAGGGCGATCTGGCCGGCATACATGGGGTCCCGGCGGGCACATTGAAGCATCGTGGCGTAGGCGTTCTCCGCCACCGGCGAGGCCGCCCTCAAGGTCCCATCTTCTACCAGAAGGTCCTCCAGCCTTCTTCCCGTGAGGCGATGGCGGTAGAGAAGTGAGGTGACCATGTCGACGAACACCCCCTCCTTCATGTTCAGGGCCACGCCCTCCAGGGCGCGCTCGGCGGTGCTCCCGGAGACCATGCGGTTCCCGGTCTGGAACAGGGCCGCCGTGGCTTCCTTCTCCATGAGGCCCTTGCCCTTGGAACCGTGGGCGTAGGAACGTAGCCTCCAATATAGGAAGGGACAGGGAGTCAGCACGATCGCTCCGGCTATAGTCAGAGGTCCCAAGTCCAGCAATGTGGCAGCGACAATGGCAGCCCCCCATGCCAGGAGAAGCTGCGGCGGGAAGAGGCTGCGCACATCCTCCTTCCCGAGCACCATCCCCAGGGGGTTTCGGGATAGGATGTTCCAGGCGTAGATCAGAGCTGACGCCGGGATCACCACCAGGAGTATGAACGCCAGGTAGTGGAAGGGGATCGCCGTGGTCGTGGCCTCAGCGCCCATCGAGGTCCCCAGCGACAATAGGGGCAGCAAGGAGAACATCATGATGGGGAGCAAGGTGCCGAGGGAGAACAGCACCATGGTGGGCATGGTCAGGGAGGAGATGTAGGTGTCGACAGCATCCCGGACTCCCGCCAAGGCTACCGCATTGGCCTTGTCCAGCAGGCGGTCCATGCCTTCCTTGGTGCGCTCGCAGGTGGCGGAGATAACCAGATGAAGCGACTGCCTCAGGGAATCGTTCGCATGAGAGAGCGTGGCCGTAAGATCGTCGAGGGCCTCGTTCAGCGAGCTCTTGGCCCGGGTCACGTTGGCCCACAGCGCCTCCTTCAGTCTCTGCGCGAGCACGCCCTCGCCCCGTTCCGCGGCGAATGTCACCGCCTGCTCCAGAGAGGGGTGCACCTGCATGCTCATGGTCATGCACCCTATGATGGACGGTGACTCCCGGAGCATCCTCCGCTCCTCGGCCTGAGCGTAGCTCTCCGGAGCATTGAGGTAAAGTGAGGAGATTGTTATGGGGACCAGCAGGCAAGGGACGAGGCCATAGGCGGCGGTCCCCGCCCCCAGCGCCAGGATCATCACCATAAAGGTCGCCAAGGCGAGCGCCGCAGAGATGATGAACAGGTTCCATCCACCCTTGGCCAGCGTGCCCTCCTCCACCTCGTTGCGGAGCATCCACCGGGCACCGGCCGCGCTCCTCTTTGTCCTCATAACGGTGGAGAAGGACGAAGGCACGGTGACATTTGGTAGAAGGGACGGAAGGCCTGAGAACAACGCTTCCGAAAGGGGCATGTTAAGACCTCCTGTTCACTAGGGAACGGAATTCGTCCACCATCCGCCCATAGTCCCTATCCCCCGAGTCGATGCGGTCCCAGAAGAAGCGGTTGCACCGGAGCACCCATTCTGGTTCCAGGTACTGCAGGCCACCGGAGGCAGCGGAGTCGAGGAGCACTTGGCGCATGTCCGTCCGAGCCTGGATATTGGAAAGAGCTTCATCCATGGACATGTCCCAGGAGGAGGCGATGCGGCGTACGACCGAGGATGCGTTCAGTGCAGAACCTGTGAACGCGCCTTCTTCTTCCAACAGGTTATGGAACTCCGCGGCATCGTTGTTGCGATGGCACTCGGAGATCTCTACCAGGCGACGGACGGAACGTGACGATCCTCCCGGCCGCGACAGGCCCATGGTTAGGACCAGGTCCGTGGCCATGAAGGCCTCCTTGGGTATGCCCATATCATGAACGACCCGCTCGTACACCGAGCTTGCGGATTCCCCGTGGATCGTTCCTAGGACCGATGAGCCGGCCTTTCCCGTGCGCATGCTCTGGTAAAGGGTCTGGGCTTCCTTCCCCCGGACCTCGCCCAGGACTATGGCCGACTCCCCCAGGCGGAGGGAGACCCTCAGCGCCTGATCCGCCATCTCCTCGTTGGTGTGCTCCAGACTGCTCTCCACGAACAGCGATTGGACCTTGTACCCCAGTGCCTGCATCTGCGGGGTGGGGAGCTCGAGGGTGTCCTCGATGGTGAGGATGCGTTGCGACAGGGGGAACTCGAACATCATCGCTGACAGCAGAGAGGACTTCCCTGCGCCCCGGGCCCCGCATACGAGCATAGCGCTGCGTCCGTCGATAAGGAAGGACAGCAATCCGGCCATGGACACGTCGATGGAACCGTTGTATGCCAGCTTCATCAGGGTCCACGGTCTCCGCGAGTGCCTTCGCAAGGCCAGGGCCGTCCCTCCGGGCGACAGCGGAGGCCCGATGACCGTAGCCCTGGACTCGAAGCCCTCGACGTCGGTCTCCAGTACAGGGAAGGCCTCGGAGAAGGGATGGCCGCTCGTCTGCTTGAGCCTCGAGGCGATCTTCTCCACCTCCCTGGAGGAGGCAGTGATGTTGGTGAGGCACCGTCGGACGGCATTGGTACCGTTGACGCCGTTGATGGTTATGTGTAAGGGGTTCTCCGAGGACGGGGCATCCACGAACACGTCCTCAATGCGGTCATCGGAGAGCAGGACCTCGAAAAGGCCCAGGCCCACGGTGTAGCGGACCACGATCTCCGACAGGCGGGATATGTTATCCTCCCTCTCCTCTATCCCCCGTCCTAGCTCAAGCTGTCCCCCGGAGACCATGCTACGCAAGAGCCTGGAGGACGAGCTGTGGACGTGGTCCCGGAGCTCGGCGGCGGATGAGATCAGAGTGGGAGGGGGAAGGTAGGAGATCTTCTGGACGACGCGTGCGAGAGCGGTGATCCAGGGGTCTGGAAGATCGTATTCCCAGGGCCGCACGTGGTATAGGAGCTCTCCACCCTGCTCCTGGGACACCACCTTCACCGTGGTGCCCAGGACCATATAGCTCTCCAGGACCCGGTGGTTGAGGGGCAGGTCAGGGGTGGTCCAGCATCCAGAGAATCCCGGTCTTCTCATGGCCTTCTCGCGCAGCATTGCAGACAGCGCCTGGCTCAGACCGCCTGCTTCCAAGTCCCGGCCGATGCCGTGCGATCGCAGGACAATCCTAGTGGTCATAAGGGCTCACCACTCGGACAGAGGTCTTGCGCATGGACGCCTCGGCCCCATCCAGCATGAGCCGGGCATGGTCGAGGTTGGTCCGGAGGTTGTGCACGCATTGCTCGCACGCCCGGCCGTGGCCGCCCGAGGGGCGAGGGTTCCGGGTGTCCAGCTCCGGGGCGGCGCGGGGAAGGAAATCCACCACTCTGCTCACCACCAGGCGGGGGTTGGAAGAGCAGGCAGCGCAGTCATCGAAGGGTCGATCGAACTGCAACCCGTTGCAGAACCGCACCACATCGGCCACCTTCGACAGGATGTCCACGACCTCCCTTCCGTAACAGATGTGCCAGTCGCGCACCAGGACGATCTCCCGGATGTTGGGCGGGTCGGCCGCTATGAGCCGCAGCACTCCCTTGAGGCAGTGCTGGTCGACCAGGCTCTGGGCCTGGCGGCAGCCTTGGCAGTCGACCACCAGAGTGCCTCCCTCCCTCTTCCCCGAGCAGCCGGTCCGGCCGGGCTGAGGCCTCGCCGGCCGCGCCCTTCCCTTGAGCATGGTAAGAATGTTATTTCTCATGGTCCCGGCCGTTAGCAGGCCTCGTGAGGATATCCATGTTAACCCTACAATCAAGCTACATCATATCGCTCACACCTCCTGGCATCGTCGAACGGGGACGGCGAAAGGAATTAAATCCGCCCCCTTCCATTGAGCGAGCATGGAAGTCCTCGCTCCAGCCGGGTCCAAGGAGACATTCAAGGCCGCCCTGGCCGGGGGCGCCGATGCCATTTATCTAGGTGGTAAGCTGTTCGGGGCCAGGCGGTTCGCCCAAAACTTCTCCGATGATGAGCTGAAGTCGGCGGTGGACACGGCGCACGGGAGAGGAGTGAGGGTGTACGTGACCGTGAACACCCTTATCAAGGAGCGTGAGCTCAGCCTCGCCAGCAGCTACCTGGACCTTTTGGACCGCATCGGCGCGGATGCGGTCATAGTGCAGGACCGAGGATTGGCACAGCTAGCCAGGGAGCGCTACGGCCTGGACGTCCATGCCTCCACCCAGATGGGGATACACTCACCGGAGGACGCCCTGTGGGCCCAGAAGCAAGGGATCACCAGGGCGATACTGTCCCGTGAGCTGACGCTCCCGGAGATCGCCCGCATCGCCACCTCCACCACCATTGGCCTGGAGGTGTTCGTGCACGGCGCACTGTGCTACGCGTTCTCCGGCCAATGCCTGTTCTCATCCATCCTGGGAGGCCGCTCGGGTAACCGGGGGATGTGTGCCCAACCATGCCGCAAGCGCTACACCCTCGGCCTCCAGTCCGGCTACCTGCTGTCGACCGCCGACCTGTTCTCGATCGAAGCCCTGCCCCGCCTGCTGGAGATAGGGGTGGAGGCCGTGAAGATCGAGGGACGCCTGCGGTCCCCGGTGTACGTGTACCTGGCCACGAAGATATACAAGGCCGCGGTGCAGAGGGCGGAGAAGGGAGAGGAGGTGCTCATGACGCCGAGGGAGCGGGAGATGCTCTCCGTGGCGTTCAACCGTGGCTTCAGTCCAGGGTACATGCTCACCACCGAGGTCATGCAGCGCTCCTATCCCGACTCCCGGGGCCTGCTGCTGGGGAGGGCAAGATCAGAGGGTCGCAGGGTGAGGGTGAGGGGCGAGCTGGAGGAGGGGGACGGGATCACCTTCTACCGCGGTGACGAGAAGGTCGGAGGCTTCGAGGTCCGTTCCCCCATCGTGGAAGGGGACGTCAAAATCCTCCCCTCCCCCTACCGGCTGGAGCTGGGCGATTACACGGCATATAAGACCAAGGACCGAGAGTTCGCGGCCATCGAGGCTACGATAAATAAGGTACCATTCCCCGCATCGCATGTGCTGCGGAGGGAGGTGTCCTTACACCCTCAGGAGGTCCAACGGAAGCCCCGCCCCGGAGAGCTCTCCTTCTACGTCTCGTCCATCCCTGCCCTGAAGGAGGTGCTGCCTTATGCCCAGAGGGTGTACTTCGACCTGGGGCCGCATACGGACGAGGCTTTGGCGGAGTGCCGGTCGTCCTCGGTGGAGTGCGTGGTGAACCTGCCGCGCATAACTCCAAACATTCCCGCGGTGCCGGACGCGCCCCTCATGGTCAACTCCCCCGGTCAGTCCATGGTTTTCCCCGAACGCATGGTCTACGGCTCCTACTTCATGAACATGTTCAACTCCTTGAACCATCCGGAACTATACCAGTATACACTGTCCGTGGAGCTCTCCAGGGACGATATGTGGGACCTTGCCCGCCACTATCGGGGGAGGTTGGAGGTGATGGTCTTCGGAAGGTTGGAGCTGATGATCACCCGCGACCCCACGTTGCCGGAGGGGACCCTGGTGGACGAGCGAGGGGCCAGGTTCCCGGTCATCCGGGACCACCAGGGGTACGCTCATATACTCAACTCCGCGGACCTCTTCCTGCTCGACCACCTCGATGAGCTGGAGCGCATGGGAATGGACTCCTATGGAATCGACCTCCGGAACCGACCTCCGGACCTGTGCTCCATCGTGGCCAGGGCCTACGCCAAGAGGGACCTCCGTCAGAAGGAGAAGATCAAGCGCCGGGTAGGGGGCATCACCGCTGGGCATTTCCTCAGGGGAGTGCAGTAGTCGGCTAACTGTAGTGCATAGGGATTCGGATAGCAGGTCGTTCTCACCGCATGAACCGCAAGGTAGCGGACGAGACGAGGGTACGACGACGCGCTTCTCTACGTTCCGACGCTTACGGCATCGGGGGTTTCTTCGAGGCCATCATGGCCATGGTGATCGTGACCTCGGGGTTGCTGCTGCTCACCTTGTCACTGACCCTACTGTCCGTTGATGATGGAGAAGGCAGCGAGGACCTGGACCATCGGTGCGAGTCTACACTGAACTCCATACTGGACGATCCTGCCTGGTCCCGGGGGAGCATGATGCTGGACCACAGGGACCTGGCACGGGTGGACTGGACGTCCTTCATGGGAGAAGGAGGAGCTAAGGTCATTCTAACATATCCTGACGGCACCACGGAGGTCCTGCACCAGCAGGGGAAGGTCAACGACGGGGAGAGGAGCTGCCGCAGCGCCCCCGTCAACATATACTTCCATCAGGCGGACGTGAGGGCCGCCCTTATAACGGTCTGGGTGTGGGCATGAGGTGGAGCAGGGAAGGGATGGCCGGCATATTCGACGCCTTCGTGTTCCTGGCCATAGCCTCCTTGGTGTCAGTGTCCCTCCTGGCAGCGTTCTCCGCACCCTCTCTTGGGGAGGGGGAGGAGCAGCAGAGGGTCGAGGACTCCCTCACTGTACTTCTGCGCACGACGGTGAAGGGCGCCGACGGCAACGCCCAGGTGCTGCAGGAGGTGTTCCTCATGAACAAAGATATGGGGCAAGAGATGGAAGTCGAGATATCCATGACGCTGGATTTGCTGCTGCCAGGATGGGATTGGAGGTGGTCGGTGCACCGCTCTGGCACCGAGATCGCCGTTGTGTCCATCAGCCCGATCGTCCCTGAGGGCACGGTGTACTGCTCCATCGTCCGGGAGACGTTCCACGGTGAGGTGGTGGAGTACCGTCTGGAAGCATGGCTCCGTTAGGCTCAACACTTTGTCGCACCCACATGGAGTCATTTTCAAAGCGAACGGACCAGGAATATTGCGGCGTTCCCGCCCCATGGCTCCCGGTCCCTCATCCGGACGGCCCGCGTGGAGGGCGATAAGGGGCGGCCCGATGAGGTCCCGGGTCTCCGCGGACCTGAAGGTTCACGGAGAGAGGTAAGGAAATCGGTCTTAGGCCCCGAACTTCTCGGAGCGGTCCGCGCGGTCGTACAGGATGGGCATCAGGTCCTTGCCTCTGATACGTCCTAGCGCTCCCTTGGCGCAGGAGACCTCATCGTAGCTCTGCACACCATCCTTAATGCTGGTCTCCGAGTAGATGGTCAGGGGGACCGGATCGCCGGAGTGGTCGAACCGGGCCACGGGGGTGCAGTGGTCGGCACAGAAGGCGATGACCGCTCCCTCAGGCAGGCCTTCGCGGAGCACCTTGGCCATGCCGTCGAGGCGCTCGATGACCTCGATCTTGCGGCGGGGGTCCCCATCATGGGACACCACGTCCGAGGCCTTCACGTTCATGAGCACGAAGTCCTTCCGCTCCAGCTCCTTCAGGGCGATGCGGGCCTTGGCCACCATGTCGGTGCCC
This sequence comes from Methanomassiliicoccus sp., assembly GCA_012719175.1. Classification (NCBI taxonomy): domain Archaea; kingdom Methanobacteriati; phylum Thermoplasmatota; class Thermoplasmata; order Methanomassiliicoccales; family Methanomassiliicoccaceae; genus Methanomassiliicoccus; species Methanomassiliicoccus sp. The sequence continues at coordinate 74,965 of JAAYAX010000007.1, read as the reverse complement.
GTCCCTCCGGAACCTTTGGGGACATCCACGATCTCCAGACCGACCACGCGGCCGATACCCTTGATGAGCGACACCCCGGCCACACATGACCCCTTCATGCCGTAGCGCTTCTCGAAGGGCTCGATGTCCGGGAAGGGACCGCCACCCCGGGGTAACAGGATGTTCCCTGGCAGCAGACCCTGCTCCCGGCGGCGGATGTTCACAGGGTGGGCATCGAGGATCTCGAAGGACCTCTTGACGAACTCGTTCACCGCCTCCGCGGTCCTCTGGGCCCCAGGGACCAATGGCTTGCTCAACTGCACCTTGGCGATGGCGTGGGGGTCGGCGTCGGAGACATGAGGGTCCAGGCCCTCACCGCGTAACAGGAGGACGGCGCGGTGCTCGGTGGCGTCCTTCACTATGGCCTCGATCCCGGCGACCTTCAGGCCTTGCAGAGCTTTCACCAGCTCCGTGGTGTCCGGTTCCTTGATGCGCCCCGCCCGGCGGTCCATGACGTTCATCTTCGGGTCCACCGTGGCGAAGTTGCATCGGAAAGCGATATCGCCCTTCTGACCGATCAGTCCGACCCCGGCGGCCTCGAAGGGCCCGCGGCCTGTGTATACCTCATAGGGATCATAACCTAGGAGCGCCAGATGGGAGGTGTCCGATCCGGGCCGGATCCCTGGACCTATGACGTCCATGGACCCGGACGTTCCGTTCTGCGCGAACCAGTCAAGGTTCGGTTTCTTCGCGACCTGCAGTGGGGTCTTGTAGCCAAGCTCCTTCACCGCACGGTCCCCTAGACCGTCCATTACGACGATCATCATCTTCTTGCCCGCTTCCATCTTATCGCCTCGGGTTTATGCATGAATGATATAAAAAAAGGTATATGGTGTGGTGCTCAGGCCGCGGACCTGGACCACACGTCCTCGGGAAGGGTCTCGTAGAGGCCCTCCTCGATCCGGGAACCCTCCGAGGGCGAGGTCGCATACTGTAAAATGCGCCCGGTGTTCAGGTCCCAGTAGAACACCCTCCATATCCTTCCGGACGGCAGCAACGCCTCCTCCCAGTGTGTGGTCAGGATCTGCATGTCCTGAAGGAAGTAGAACGTCCTGCGATCATCGTGGTCCAGAACGTTGTCTATGATCTCTTCACCGAAACCGAAGTAGTTTAGGACCCTGAAGGCCAGGTCCTGAGCGACATCCTGTGAAACCTCTAATCTGTTCTTGATCGCGCTGGTCAATATCTCATGGGTTACCATCTGCCTTACCGTGCTCATCTCCTCACTCTCATATGTAATCTGTTTGCACTACTATATAATAATAGTGAATAATTCGTCCTAATAACAAGGGTTTCTGGTCCGGTCCAGGAGCAGATGGAAAGGGCAAAGGCGAGGGGAACCATCAGATGATTATGTCCCCGTCCCTGAGGATCTGCGTATCATCAACCCAGATCGACGGCCTCTTGACCAAACAGTCCTGATGGATCAGAGCGGGCCCGTCGTTGTCGTAGTTGAAGCCGATGGCGAAGTGGCAGGTCTTGCCCACCTTCTCATCCTCCAGCATGTTGTTGACCATCTTGGCCTGGTAATTGATACCGATGCCCAGCTCTCCGATGTTGCGGGCGTTGCGCTCCTCGGCCACCAGCCCGTTCTCGCGGGCCCTCTTCTCCCCGCTCTTAATCACAGCGAGGAGGGCCTCGGCGTCCGGACCGCCGCTCACCTCGGAGATGTACCCATCCTTGAAGTCCACTCTTACGGGCTCCTTGGGCTGTACGCATCTGGGGATGAGGTCTAGGGTACCATCGTAAACGATCGTGCCCTTGGTCGATGCTACCACCGGAGATACGTACACCTCGCCGCAGGGGATGTTGCCGCCGCTGCCCGGCAGGCGGAAATCACCATCATCGGCGAAGGCCTTTCTGCCCTCGATGGAGATGGTGACGTCCGTACCCGCGGGGGAGGTGACATGCACCTTCTTCCCCGCGTCCATTATCTTCTTCAGCTTGGCGGCGTTGGCCCTCATCTCCGCGTAGTCCAGGACCACGCAGCGCTCGAAGGTGTCCCTGGTCAACGAAGGTGACCAGAAGGAGCGCATCCTTCTCTCCCCCATGAGATAGTATTGGATATGGTCATACCGTTTGCCGTCATGTCCGATGTACCCGATCTTCTGACCATATGGGTCCTTGCCGGTCTTGAAGTGCGGCACGGATATGAAGATGTCCGGGCACTCGCGGATCGCGGCCAGGACCGCATGCTCGGCGAACTGCAGGATGGTCTTAGGCTCCTGGACCATCATCACCGGTCTGCCTCCCAATGCCTTCGTTTGATCGAACAACGCCCGGGATATATCGAAGGCATCGCCCTCGAAGTTGGTCGCTATCAGGACTTCCTCCCCAGTCCGCAGCCCTATCACGTCGCGCATGGCCACCAAGGCCGCCTCTTCAATGCTGGACATTTACAAGACCTCAGTTATGCTCGGGCATCTGGGACCGATTTGGACGTATAAGATGGTTGTGAGATGTCCATCAGGACCAAGAGACAGCTGTTGCCAAAACAATATGGGAAAAAGAGGGAAGTAGTTTGTTTCGAAAAGATCCTGGTTTAGAACCTTCTCTCACTTCGTGCCGGCTTGTGCTTCTGGTAGCAATCCCTGCAGTAGACCGGCCTTCCCTCAGTCGGCTTGAATGGGACCTGGGTCTCCGCTCCACAATCGGAGCACTTCGCTGGATGCATTTCACGGGGCTCGTCGCGTCTATATCCGCCTCTTCTGTCGTTCATACGATTACCTACTGTTGTCGCACCTGTTTGTTCAGAACAAGTGTTAACTCTCACAATTAATATTCTGGTATAAAATAACACGTATTGAGATAACTGAACAATCAGATGGTAATGTCTCGTGATAATCAGCAACGACGAGGCTATGGGAGGCGTATGGGGGGCCTTGATAACCTTTATATGTGAAACTTCTCATCCCTTTCCCCCATGAAGAAGAACACTCTGTTGGTCCTTGCGGTGATCATCATCCCCATCGTCATCATGGGTTCCTTGGCCATGGCTGGGGCCAGCAACTACCCGCAGAACGAGGAGACCCACGAGGGAGATACCTCCGGGGAGAACACCACCGAGGGTGCGGCGATCATCGTGCTCGTCGAGCAGATATCCTCCCCAGCACCCCTGATGTCCGACGCCGTCGATCTCGAACGCATAACCCTTTGATATAAAACCACTTCTGTCCTTTCCATCTTTGATTGTTGAATTTTGCACCTATAGACAGGTGGATCGCCCCTCACTGTCCACATGAGGGCTGCTGAGAATTATGTCGATTGAAATAGGTATGCTCCCCGAGGTCCCATTGGACCAGGGGAAAAAAACGGAGCGGCTAACCCTTGGTCCTGGAGACCTTGGGCTCGCTGGTCATGACTATCCTGACCCTCTTTCCGGGTGGGACGTCGATCACCACTTCGTCCTTTATGCTTCTTTCTGAGACCTCTTTCTCCTTCCGTACGTTCTTGTTCATCTTTAGCATCTTCTCGCTCGGTTCGTCGAGCAATACTATGTTGAGACGCCGGGGTTCATCCGATGCTGCCAGTATTAGTTCTCCCAATGAGATCACCCGATGCGGTTATTTATATGCCTGTTCACAGGGCCCGGGGACGGTAAAGCGGTTATCACTCATCTATCCTTCGCCGAAGGAGCAAGCATGTGGGCCTTCCACCATTAACCTTATCACGCACTATGGGAAATTAGTTTCTGCTGTTTCATCATTGTGAACGCGCATACGTCGATGGTTCCCGGCTACAAGGGACCAATCGAACGCATGGCGGGGATCGAACGCTAGGTCTGGACTACTTTCTGGCATGAGATATAAATAAATCAGCAACCCCTGTCCTCCATTCGAGGAAAAACATGGACGGTACTAATCAGCCATCTGTCCCTAAGAAGGGACCATCGAAGATGCTGTTGGTGGGCATAGTCGTCGCCGTGGTAGCCATAGCGGCTATCGCTGGGGGTATGATGCTCCTCAACAACAATGATGATGGGGCGGGCGATACGAACGACAATAATAACAATGACAACAACAATGATACAGGGGCCGCCTATCAGCTCGTGAACGGCCAATACATGGTCATGGACATGGACACTGACTTTGGTGAGATGAACTTCAACAGCACCACCCGATGGCAGGTCTCCAACGTCACGACCACGGGCTACGATATTACCCTGACCACGTACAACAGCATGACCCAACAGACGACCACCATGACGTTCCATGGTGACTACAACACCACTCTCGGCTCGAGCGGGGACGAGTCCATTGAGGACATGGCGACGAAGGTCGGGACCGAGCAGCTGACCACGGCCTTTGGCACCAAGACCGTAGATCACTATCGCAACGTGACTGTGGAAGGGTCCGTGACTACAACGATGGATTATTACATCGGGGCACAAACCCCTGTAGTGTACAAGACGGTCACGACCATAGAAGATTCCGAGGACCCGACGACCAACGGCATCATGACCATGGTCGTCACCGACACCAACATCGATGCGATCAAGAACGGCAACGACTGATGACCAAACACCTTTCACTTTTTCCTTACTATCGTCCCATGAGGGCAGCAGGAAGAATAACCGGATAAAAAACAACCAATTGTTCAAAATCCTTTAAAAAAATCTGATGAAGAAATTTATTAATTCATCAATCGTCCTGCTCTTAGATGCCATACGGAGTGGGGCCGTGACATATAGAATTCTTTATGTCGATGATGAGGAGGGGCTCTTGGATGTGGGGAAGGCCTTCCTGGAGCAGATGGGATCATTCACCGTGGATACCACCACTTCCGCCGAGGAGGCCCTGGAAGGGGTAAGGGAGAACGAGTACCTGGCCATCGTGGCCGATTATCAGATGCCGGTCATGGACGGCATAGAGCTTCTCAAGAGGATAAGGGCTTCCGGGAACAGGATCCCCTTCATACTATTCACTGGTCGAGGGCGGGAGGAGATCGCCATCGAGGCCCTCAATAACGGGGCCGATTTCTACCTTCAGAAGGGCGGGGACCCCAGAGCCCAGTTCACCGAGCTGTCAAACCAGATACAACATGCCATCGACAGGAACGAGGCCGAGAAGGCCGTGAGGGAAAGGGAGGCCAAGTACAGAGGCCTGTTCGACAACATGAACGAGCTGGCCTTGATCCTGGAGTACTTCGTCGACGAGCATGGAACGATCATCGACGGCCTAGTGCGCGATATAAACCGCTCCGGCCTCCGGAGGCTGGGCATCAGATCTTCGGCTGACGTCGTGGGAAAGGGGGTCAGCAACATCATGGGGTCCGACATGATGAGCAGGTTCCTACCTTACATCCAAAAGATAAGGGACGATGGGCAGCCCTTCGTCAAGGAGCATCACTTCCCGCTCAACGGTCGCGACTACATCACCGCCGTAAATCCCCTGGGCAAGGATCATATGATCGTGATCAGCACCGATATCACGGACATCAGGATGGCCAAGATGGCTGCCAAGGAGAGCGAGGAGCGTTTCAAGCTCATCGCGGAGCAGCTGCTTGATGTCGTCTACACCACCGATGCGGAGGGGACGATAACATACATCTCCCCCTCCTCTTCATCATTGTTCGGCCGCTCACCCGAGGAGATGATCGGAAGGCATTTCATGGAATACCTGGAGGAATCCTCCGTCCCCAAGGCCATCCGGGAGTTCCAGGCGACCGTGAAGGTCGGAAAACCGGTCCGCAACCTGGAGCTTTTGATGAAGCATGCGGACGGCAGGACCTTCATCGGGGAGCTCACCGGTTCCCCCACCACGAACGGGAGTGGTGTCAACGGCTCCACGGGGTCCGTGAGGGATGTGAGCGAGCGCAAGCTGTCCCAGCTGGCCCTGAGCGAGGCAGAGAGAAACCTGAGACGGATAACGGAGAACATGAGCGACCTGGTGGTGGAGCTGGACCAGCATGGTATAGCTCTTTATGCAAGCCCTTCGCACCATCGCCTCATCGGCATCGATCCAGAAGAGGTCGTTGGGCGTTCGATATTCGATCTTATAGTGCCTGAGGACCGCCGGTGGGTAGAGGACGAGTATAAGCAATGGATGCACAGGGGAGAGACGAAGGAGATCGAGTACAGGATCAAGGACAGGAACGGCACCTTGCATTGGGTCCATTCCATAGGCACCGCTCTCACCGATGAGGGCGGTCACATCATCGGTGCCATAATCAACTCCAGGGACGTGACAGAGAGGAGGAGGGCAGAGGACGCCCTTCATCAGAGCGAGGGACGATTGCAGCGAGCGGAGGAAGTCGCCCGCATCGGTCATTGGACCATCGATCTGGATGACCTCTCGATGATCGGTTCAAGGGGTGCCAGCAAGATCTATGGCATAGAGCAAAAGAAGTGGTCACTGAAGGAGGTGCAGGCGGTGCCCCTGGCCCAGTACCGTCCTCTCTTGGACAGCTCACTGAAGAAGCTGATCGAGGAGGGAGCTCCCTATGATGTGGAGTTCAAGATAAAGAGGATGGATGATGGGCAGATACTCGACATCCACTCCTCGGCAGAGTACGATCCCGAGCAGAGAATCGTGTTCGGAGTCATCCACGATATCACTGAGACCAAGCGCGCCCAGGAGGCGATGGCCCACTCCAACGACCTCATGAGGTACATCATCGAGCACAGCAGGAGCGCCATTGCCGTGCTGGACCGAGAGATGAGATACCTGTTCGTGAGCCAGCACTACATCGATGACTATGAACTGAAGAGGAATGTGGAGGGCATGTACCACTATGATGTGTTCCCGGACCTGCCCCCCCAATGGAAGGAGGTCCACCGCCGGGCCTTGGCGGGGGAGGTCATCAGCGCTGATGAGGAATCGTACATCAAGGAGCATGGGTCGGTCTACTGGACCAGGTGGGAATGCCGCCCCTGGTTTCTTCCGGACGGGTCCATCGGAGGTATCATCCTTGACACCGAGGTCATAAACGAGCACAGGCAGGTCAAGGAAGAACTGAAAAGGATCTCCGGCCTCCTTGACCTGGCCACCCAGGCCGGAAGAGCGGGGGTCTGGGAATGGGATGTGACCAAGGACAGAGTCACGTGGAGCGATCTAATGTTCGAGCACCACGGCATTCGCAAGGACGAGTTCGGGGGACGGTTAGAGGACTGGCTCGGCCTTACCCTGCCCGAGGACAGGGCGAAGTACGAGGAGGAGATAAGGAGGGCGCTCAAGGACGGTTCCCGTCTGGACACCGTGCTCAGATTGCGCTGGCCAGATGGATCGGTCCATAACATACGCGTATTGGCCTTCGTCCAGAGAAATGCCGAAGGTGAGCCTCTGATAATGTCAGGGATCGGAATGGAAACTACGTAAAGGATGGATGGCTGACGAGATCAGAGGGTTGAAGAATAAAAGTCAGAACGATCTCCGACGCAACTCAGATGCATAGGTCTGGATAGCATTCACCAAGCGGTTGGTCGATGTCACTTATTCCCTAGAATCTCTTATTCAACACGATCAGATGGAGAAAAATTATGGATCGAAGAGGTCACTTCTCCTCAATCATCTCCTCGACCTCCTTGCGGCCATTCTCCATCTCCTCCTTCTGCTGCTTGTCGAGATACAGCAGGAGCGTGGTGAACTCGCCCGCGTGGGTCTTCTCCTCGCGCGCTATGTCCAGAAGGACCTTTTTCACCAGAGGGTCCTTGGAGTTGGCGGCCAACTGCTCATAAAGGTTTATGGCGTCCAGCTCGGCGATGATGGCGGCCCGTATGGCCTCGAGCTCGATGCACCTCTGTTCTGACCGGCTAAGGTCCGTAGGCATCTTGGAGAGCATTTTTCCTCCTTTCCAAATATGTCTCGAGACGGATATACATGTCCCCTGACAGTTCAAGATCGGACCCGGCTGATGTCAAATGTCCCCGACCAATTCATGTATGTTCTCAATATCCTGGTCAGATAATTGAGGAACGCTCCTTACGATATCACATTGTGACCGCCGAGTTCTACAAAGGGCTATCAAAGAGAAACCGTCAACGAACGACAATCCGCCCTTTCTGGAATACAGGTTGATTATCAGATGGCATCATCCATTTCGTTCAAATTATAAATTATATTATTAATTTTATAATAATAAAAAAAGGAATAAATCAAGTGCAATAAGGTGATAAGATTAGTTTTAAAGCAACGAAAATTGGTGGAACGAGCATTCTAACGGTGCTCGGCGTGCTTTGCTTAGGAACATTCCTCATCGCGGCATTCACCTGGTCTAGTCATTCGACGGGAGCAAAGGACCCAAAGGAAGTATCTTTGGGAACCCCCACTGTTGATGAGTGGAGCGCTGCTAGCTTCTTCGAGGCGGGCGAGGATTACAACATCACCGTTCCGGTCTCGTACAACTATCATGGACATGACACGATAACTTATTATGTCAAGGTCATTGCCATCGCTGGCTCTGGAACGATTCAGGCGAGTGACTTTACTGTCACAATATCGGGCGAAGTCATAGCAACTTTTACTCAGAACCCTGCGGGTGCTTGGACCTCATCGGGTATTGAAGTATCAAATGGCAATTCCAATGATGTGTTCACCGTCAAGATCGTACCGTCGCTAGGTGCAATTGATCTGAGCGACGTGTCGTTCACAATAAGTGTGGAGTCCGCAGCATGATGGGATGATGCTACATCGCCGTATTCTAAACCTTTTTTTCATTTTAATGAAAAGAGATCAATAACAGGATGTATAAAAGCTGGGTAATATCCAGTCAACTACTCTATTTCCATTCTTCTCCTCCTGTGATAGTTTCCTTCCCAATCATCGAAGGCTACCAGAAAGACTGGAATACGTACCCTAGCATACGCAGGGATACACTTCATCCGTTCTTGACGAGCTCATTGTACCTCTCTTCTCCGATGCACTCCTTGGCGTGTTTGCACCATTGGATGCAGCCTGAGATGTCGTTGTAGATCACGAACCCACAGTTATCACAGGCGACCTTGATGTCAGAGGAAAAGATCTCCACATCCTGCCCGCACTCCGGGCATTTCTTGATCGATAGGGTCGGAGTCCTTATGTTAGCGGAGCCAGGGCACTGACCGTACATCGCTCAGCCTCCTTTCTTATACCCGCTCAATAACGTCTCACCATGGTCGTCCGATCGCACTGTAGGCACATAGTTGAACAACTTAACTCTCTTCAACAGTTCCCTGACAATGTCATCATCTAGTGAGAGGTTCAGAGTTGTTACCTCGAGAATGATCTGGTCTAGCCTGTCGATGCCTATCTCCTTTCCCCTGACCGTTATGCACTTGGTCTTGATCTTGCCGGGAGAGATACCACCGCAGATGCTGCAGTAACTTCCTTCCTTGTCGTCACTGGTCATTTTTCACTCTCTTATCATCGTCAGCATCATCTTGAATTTGGTCACAGCACTGAGCGCATGCGGTTTGCTAGCTGGCAGAATGATGGAGTCCCCCTCCTTCACGCTGAAGGTCTCGCCAGCGATCCATACTTCACACTCCCCGTCAAGGATCGTTACGAGGGCGTCGAACGGTGCTGTATGCTCGGAGAGCCCCTCCCCCTCATCGAACGAGAAGATGGTGATGGTTCCTGCCTTCTTATTGATCAGCATGCGGCTGGCCACTGTCCCTTCCTGATACGCTACAAGGTCCTTCAGCTGCAACACCTTAGCAAACATGTCTTCTCTCCTTTCCAGCTTAATAGGACATCCAAGTTCAGGTTCGGCCATGATCTATCAGAGGAAATGATATGGTCGGAGTGATTTTTAACTATCCCCCTTACTGAACCACCATGACATGATATCTGATGGATGACGATGCAGCGTTGGGGAAATTGTTCATCAGGCACGACCTGCTGATGTGAAACCAATTTATCCATCCTTCAGATATTCCCCTGTGGTCGATGGAACGCTAGATGGTCTGATGGACCTCAGGACAAAGATATCCAGCCCTTGTAATGGATGCCCCCGGAAAAAGGACAAGTTACCCGTCCTCTTTCCTCGGAATGGCCCTAGCCATGCGGTCGATTTTCTGGTGGTCTCTCAAGAGCCAGGGTTCTGGCTTCGTTCGCTATCGACCAGTGAAGCGATCCAGGAAAGGCTCTCCAAGATAGCAAGGGAGGGTGGACCACCGGAGGATATCAAGCGTTCCAATCCGCTCTCCAAGGTCATTCAAATATTCTCCCGATTCGACCCGTCCCAGGGGAGGGTCTACTGGACCCACGCGCTGAAGTGCGTTCCTGTGAATGGCGATCGAGATATCAACAAGGAATGGCGAAAGGCGGCCACGCGCTGCGAAGAGCACTTCCTTGACGAGATCAAGGCGCTCGGTAAGGCAGAACTGAACGTGCTCGCCTTTGGTAAGTACGCGTTGGAACTATGCCTGCATGCCTTCGATGGTCAGGATATCGATCAGGAACTGAGCATCAGCGAGTTCATGCAATCGTCAAGGTTGCCGATCACGTACAAGCATAAGTTCAAGGACGGCACTTCCAAGACGGTGAACCTGTTCGTTTTCACCAACCCCTCCAGCGAGGTGGTCAGGGTCATGAAGAGCGGCGGCAAGATGACCGTCGAGGAGATTCAGGACCTGGAGATAAAACGCATACAGGAAATTTTGAAGAAGACCAGATGAAAAGAACTTAAAAAGAGATCGGTCATGTGATCGACATTTTCTTTGTAACGCAGACATGTTAATGATGCTCTGTAAAAACAGAAATGGTTATTTTAGTCGAATGGAGCCACCCATCATATTGAAAATTCATCACGAACGTTGGTGATAGAGCTCATGGTGCATGGTTTGATCTGAACTTCAGGACTCCTCAGGATAGTAACCTTATTGGTTTGTCACAGGCTAGACTTTTCGCTTTTTACTAGGACAATATTGCACGATCATCAAATTCTATCCATAATCGACGGCCATTGTTATGAGCGGTCATCGAGAGTGAAGTGAAATTGTAGAAAGGGAGGGGGCAGCGCCTCATAGGATGTTTGGCTATAGATCTCGGACTAGGTTGTCTCGGATGAAGGCGCAGCCCCCTCAATAGGAGGAATTATCGACCTGATCCGGTTTAGAAGCGTTCTTCCGGCACTTCCTATTTGCTCTGTGGTTGTGTGTTTGGTTCCAGATCAGGTCGGTATAACTAATTGGTACCTTATCATACATAAATGGCATGAACGATTGGTGCATATAGAATGAAAAAGTGTGCGGGATGCTGAAGGGATGAATATGCCGAGGGGAAGGATATGAGCTGGGATTCACTGCCCGCGGGTACGAAGGATAACTATGACCGGGAGAGGGAGAACATCAAGAGGATGTTCGTGAACGGAGACCACGATCACGTTCCCATAAGCCCGCTGGTCAGCAGCTATGCGGCCACCGCTCACGGCCACTCCCTTTACGATTATTATACTGAACCGGAAAAAGCGATCGCTTGGCAGCTGGACACCGCCCGGGTTCATGGCATAATGCCGTACCTGAACTGGAACTATGCGGTCTACTGGAACGAGGACTACGGCGGCACCATCAAGATGCCGACCGGCCCCATGGCCGCCCCTGACATCGTAACGTACCCGGCGGACACTGTGGAGAAGGCGGACAAGCTTGAGCCGCTGTCGCCCGAGGAGCTGGCAAATGGTCCGACCATGGCAAGGCACGTTCGGGGTCTGAAGGCGGTGGAGAGTTACTCCGGCAAGGGCTACAAGCCATGGCAGTTCATCTACGAGCCGTTCGTAGTAGGCAGTTTCTGGGTCTCACCGGAGAACATGCTGATGTGGGTCATCCAGGAGCCGGACCTGGCGCACAGCATAATGAAGAAGGTGGTGACCCACTGCGTCAACGCCTGTGAGGCGTTAACTATCCATTACCCCGGGAAACCGTTCAAAACGTCTTGTGCCACCCTGCTGGCGAACAGCAGCACGATGTCGGTCGACCAATGCAAGGAGTTCGCCACCGACTACATGAAGGAAGCTTTAGAGAAGATCGTCAAGCTCGACGCGGGGACGACCGGGATCTTCTACCACCAGTGCGGCGACCATGGTAAGGATTACCACCTGTGCCAGGACATGCCTTTTCCGCCCGGATCGGTAATGCACGTCGCCTATGATGGCCAGAAGCCCTTCGACCTTCTGAAGGTGGCCAAGATCTACGAGGACAAGTGCTGCATAATGGGCAACACCGACACCCTTCTAGCGTACAATGGCACCCCCCAGCAGGTGTACGACCAGGCGTACGAGGACGCCATGCGATACAAGCACTTCAAGAACGGTTTCCTTGCAGGGATGGCCTGCGAGTGCCCTCCGCTGATGTCGGCGGCGAACTTCCAGGCGTTCGTCCAGGGCTCCAAGGACGGAGGTAAGATGAGAGAGTGAAAGTGCCACCATATCAATCGTTCCTTTTTTATGGGGCGTAATGACTTCCTCAACTGAATCCAGTCAATTGGATTTTCTAGATTATGCTGATTAAGTATCTCCATGCATTGTTTATTAAGTCATGAAGAACGGATCGATATTTGACATCGTGAGCAGTTGCGTGACGAGGGTCATGAACATCAAGAAGGTCAACACCGTGGCAACAATCGTTGCATTGTTCGTTTTGAGCGTCGACCTGTACAACATAGCCACTGCACAAAGAGTCATACCGAAGAGAGCCGCGAAGCCAAAGGAGACGACGATCACACTGGGTACTGACCCAACATTTTATAGCGATAGTATGCCAACCGCCAGATAGTGGACACCAAGTGCCATTGCCATCATAGTGACGACTGCGATTTATTTCCAATCAGGTAGGTAGTCCTCTTAACTGTCTGCGGTCATTAGAAGTCCATTTCTCTTCTCTAAGCAAAAATATGTAAGTGTGGAAAAAAAATATACAATATTAGTGCTGCCTGGTTAAAAAGAAATTTTGTAGAGAGATGATAAAAACATCATCACCTTAAATATCGGTTTACTATGTAAGCAAGAGATAAATGTAAATACAATTTGTTGAACATTTGCATTTAATGTACACATCCTGAACCTATAGCCTGGACCTCTTTGGTTTCATCAATACAATCTCATACATCAATTTGGAGCCCGATGGTTTTTCTTCCACATAATCTTGTATCCATAACACCATGAAACCTTTGGCAATCCTTCTTATCTTTTCTTCATTGAAGAAATGAGACACGAAACCACGATCACTTATCCATTCATCCTGTCCGCATGTCACCGCTGCTCCACAAGCGGGGTCATGGTCGCTAAAGACTGATAATATGTTCAAACCACCTGGTCTTAGGACTCGAAGACATTCCCACATCAAATCCATTATTTCATCTTCCCTTAGATCCACGCACAACAATAGTTTAGAAAATATTGCATCTATCGAAGAACGCGAAGAGGGAAGCTTTTCACGAATGTTCTTTGACAAAAAGGCGCCACAACTAATGATACCACCTTTCTCTTTCCCTTTTCCCGACTCGTCCGTTTCGAATGAAGAAAAATCGATGGTTGTAATGCAAAATCTTTTTCTTGTGAACGTATGAACATCACCATCTTTCCCGCAGCCAAGAACGAGGATGTCATGAACGTTATTCTCGTAAAACATATTCAGAGCTCTAGCACCCAATTTGCTATACTCTTCCCCAATCAAGCTTTCATCTATCTTTTGTGCTGCATTCCAGAGATGGTCACGCTCAGTGATATTGTCGCTCCCCTCCATATTCATCAAGACAATATTGTTAGGCCAACGCAAAATAGGTGCCGATATTGATCATATGGATTTTAGAAATTTTAACTCAAGCCCTTTGGAGAATATGGGGGACTTAGAAATTTGGCAATGTTTGAGGATCCCATTATTTTTACCATGAACGAAAAATGGAAAATCCTGGATTTCAGAGCAGAATGAAGAAATGTAAAAGGGTATCGCGCAAGAGTCCTTCGATTTTGATAAAATGGGAAGATTAAGTGATAAAACACGCTTCTTCGCTTCTGATTCTTAGAACGCTCTCTCTGTTTTCTGTTCCCACTCCTTGGGGGAGAGAAGACAGATGTATGCATCCCGGACTTGAAGGGGTGAAGAACATGACAACACTTGTAGTCATTGTTAGAATGAGTGGTGCAAGGGGGTGCGATTTGAACGAACGGACTATTAGTCTGAATCCTCTTGACTCAATTAGTTGAGGCTTAATAAATATATTTATCATCGCCATATTTCATTACCTAACCGGGAAGTTGATGAGGAAATCGCTGAACATTGCTATCTTTGCAGTTCTTTTAACCACCATTATATGTCTACTTGCTTTGATATCCTCTGGGTATTTTCAATCATCCATGACAGATCAGGAGAAGATCGTGGGATCGCATCCCAGTGACTTCAGCGATGAAATCAGATCTAGCTGCACTGACAAGGAGGGAAATATCTATCTAACGGGAAGTGGAGGGATGGGATTGCCCATAACTTCTGCCAAATATGTTGGGCACAACAATTCCTCAGATGTAATGGTCCTCAAACTGGACAGCACCGGCACTGTGGTCAAATATTGTTGTTTAGTAGGAGGAAATGATTCCGATGGCGGCAACGCCGTCGTTGTTGATGACGCTGGTTACATCTATGTGGCGGGTACTACATTTTCGTTTGACTTTCCCGTTACTAGTGAAGCAGGTGATCGTGGTGGTCCTGACGGATTCATATTGAAAATTGATCCCTTTACCGACCAGCTCCTATTCAGCCATATCATAGGGGGTTCGGATTTCGATAGCTCCCATGCCTTAGCAGTGAGCTCAGACGGGACCTTGTTCCTGACAGGTTGCATTTCTTCAAAGGAATTCCAGGTAACAATAGGTGATGAAAAGAATCCATCTAATGGAATGGATGCATTCATCCAGGGGTTCAGCCCTAAAGGGGAATTAATGTTCTCAAGAGTCCTGGGGGGATCTAGTGTTGATACCGGTCATGCTATCGCAGTAGACTCACAAGGCAGGGTTGTAGTGTGTGGGGCAAGCTCATCTTCAGAGCTTGGTTCGGAAGCGATTGTCACGGGAGTAAGTTCGGGAGAAAGCGACGTGTTCATCTCCGTTCTTCAGCCTAATGGGGTAATCGAGAAAACTCGTTTATTGGGTTCCCCCGAATATGACGATGGATTCGGGATGTGTATAGATGGCTCAGACAATATCTACATCACGGGGCAAAGCTTTGGTAACTTCCCCGGACCGAAGGCCAACATAAACACCCCAAACAAAGGGCATGGTGATGTTTTGATCTTGAAACTCAATAGGGAATTGGATATTGTTTTCTCATCATTGGTTGGAACGCCCGGATGGGATTATGGTTACAATATCAAGATCGACACATCAGAACAAATTTTAGTAACGGGCTTCTTTGGTATGGCGGGCTTCCCAGTTACGCAAGATACGAACAGCCACAATTATTCTGGAGGGGAACTCGATGCTTTCCTCATTCAGGTGAACGAAGAGGGAGACAGCATCACATATTCCACCATGATAGGAGGATCAGGAGATGAGAGGGCGTATGCCTTGTCTCTGACGCAGGAAGGTTCGGTCTTGGTGGGCGGCATTACTAACTCGCCACGTCTTCTCGTGACGAATGGGCTTGTTACAGGATTTCCAGAACGCTCCTATCCCCCAGATAATGATCCCTTTGTAATGCTAGTGGAATGTAAAAGAACTGCAGACCCATTAACGCAGGAAGATCTGTTGTGATATCAAAACCTCCCACCATTCCTCATTAGAACCGTGTTCGTCTTCAGTAACTTTGGATATTGTCACATCGAAATAACACAAGACGAGAGGTGACTGGTGCGTCAAAATGGTGCAGGGGGTGCGATTTGAACGCACGGACCACTAAGGATAGGATCCTAAGTCCTACGCCGTTGGCCAAGCTTGGCTACCCCTGCGTGCTGGATGTGATGAAAAACAGGGTTATAAAGGCATTGCTGACGTTCGATGTCTTGACATGGACATCAGAATAGTATTGCCATGCGTACATGATAACACAGGTGCGACGATTATCCGAAGCCATGAAAATTAATAATAAAATGAATTAGAATTAACGCCACCAACCACTGATCAGGGTCTTCAGGACTCAGGTCAATTGATTGATACTCGTATCTAAGTGGTGACATAAGAATTCTTGTTACCCCTAGCTTCCTGGCTTTATCATCTGAGAGATAGTATGCTTAGTGATTGGTATTGTCCATGTCAAGGGAAAGAATGTAGTCGTGTCCCTTAAGGGCCAGAACACCATTCCGGCTGTGACTTGTAGTGTACTCCCCCAGTATTTCGCCTGTTGCGGAATTTGTTATTACTGTTCGATATGTCAGGCTCGACCAGATAGTTTTTGTTTTAAAGCCGATATAGATCGTGGGCGTTGTTCCCGAAAAACTACCGAGAGTGAATAGCCCCCCAATCTTTAAGGTCGCCTTGATATTGCCTTCACATTCTAGGCGGAGGCCTGTTAGGGTGCCATCCAGCTGATGCCACATCGATATATCACTGGATTCGACAGCGCAATCCTTATCTTCTAAATGACCCCCCCCCCAACTGCATGGAGTATCGGTATTATCTTATAAAAAGTAGTAAATCGATCTCAGAGGCGTCATTGTTAGAGTTATTGGAGGAAATAAAGTCGCTCCCATCTCCAACGCTGCCCATTTTTTTTCAATATATTTAATTTCAATACAACCTATTGCCCCCAGTCGATAAAGGTGGCAAATAATATAGTCCTGGGCTGGGCCATTATCGTCATTGCGGCAGTGTGGTCCTTATTCTTAGTAATCTGTTGGATAGAGTTGGTAAACCGCAGTAAAAGAATTGGTAGCCTATCAACTCCTCAAATTTTACAAAGTAGTAGTAAACCCGTTCTGCTCGCGACAGACGACGATTCTGACGTTTTTATGACGCAGATGTTTCCCATGTCGGCTGGCAGTATTCTGCTTATCATGTTAATCATCAGCATTGCAGTTTCGCCCTACGATTCCGGAATGGATTCATTGTTCGGCCTAATTTGCGTTTATTTATTCATCCTTTCAATGAGCCTCATAATCAAGATAATCTGTACTCTCTCACTCCGAACCTTGTTCATTGCCACAGATGTCGAGATTAGGTCAGGAAAGGTAACACGTAAAGGATTCAAAGTAAAAAGGAGCATACAATGGCAGGATGTTACTAAGATCGATGTAGACCCATTCATCTTGACAATTCAAAATGCCCAAATTGAAATAAGAATGAAACTGACCTTGGATAATTACGAACCCCTTTTTGAGATTATGAGAGCTAAGGTCCCCAGGAAAGCTCTGACTAGCGAAGCAAGCGATTTCATCTCTAGGCCTGTAGCAACGATCCCACCGGGAACGATGATAATGAGGTATGACAGATGGGGAAAGATATTTCTCTCGATTATCTCGATAGCTTTATGGGCTGGGCTTTGGGGCGCCTACATCTTTGCCCCTGGCGATAAGACCCTCATCTCATGGACGGGGGTTTTTTTATTTGTCCTCAGCATTTCCCCCATCATTGGGCTTTTAGAGCTGTCCCATTCATATTTTGTGTTATCCGCGGAAGGTATCGAGAGACGGTCTTTTTATTTGAAAAATGTTTTCATACCTTGGAATGAAGTGGAATCGATTAGGTATAAATGGTCTAACTATGGAGGTGCCTATTATGTCAGAGGGGCTGGGAAGAAGATAGAGTTAGATGGTTGGCTGGACGGGATGCCCCAGTTCTCAAAATATGTCGTCAATAAGGTTCCTCCAGAGAGATGGGATAATGTTAAAATGGATATTATGAAAGAAATCAGGGATTGAGGGCTGGATTGGAGTTTGTTAAGTAGGTTGTATAGTCGAAATTATATTATTTACCCATATTACAAAGGTAGCACTACAATATTAGGCAGAGTGTCATACTGGATGTGTGGGCGTTAAAATTCGGTCCTAAGTTCCACGCCGTTAGCCAAGCGTGGCTACCCCTGCTTGCTGGATGTGATTTGGAAAGGGAATATTGAGGTAACGACGACTGTGACCGGCGTAGGACTCATGGGACCGATAGGACGCCTACGAGACGAGAAGGAACATGATGAGAGGAGAGAGCATACACGCTTACAAGGCACTATACGACTAGGACACCAGGCTTTCCTCTATAAAAGGTGGAGACGGTGATCGATCTGAAGCTAAGTGCAAACAAAAGCTGGTATTTTTCCAGCATATGCCATAGGAACTTTAACCTCCAAAATAATATCATCAACGATGGTCGATCTGGAAGTGTTCTTCAAAGAGAACGGGGTGGATGACCATTCGGTCATCAGTAGGAGCTCGCTATCTGAGATGGAGGCAAATTTAGTCAGCGGCCTCCTACCATCTTTCAAGAGCATCATCGTTATGGGCAAGGAGATGCCGGCCGCACTGTTCGATGTGGAGAGCAAGACCAGATCCCATAACCTCCTCCAGATCGAGAAGCACATGGACGAGGTATCCTTCAAGCTGTGCGACCTTCTGCGAAAGGAAGGAGATAAGGCCGTGGCCATCCCGACTTTCCTCCCTATAGAGATCAAGGAGGGGCGGATCAAGGGGCTGATGTCCCTGAAGCACGCTGCGGCCAGGAGCGGGATGGGTGAGCTGGGTGAGAGCACCTTGTTATTGACCGAGCGGTTCGGGAACCGCCTCTGCCTCTCAGCCATACTGGTGGAGAAGGAGTACCAATCTTCTAAGAGGGAGAGCACGGTATCATGCATGCACTGTAAGAAGTGCGTGGCCGCTTGCCCCACGGGGGCGATATCTAGCGACGGGGTGGACAGCCTCCGTTGTATCAACGTTACCGGTCTGATGCCTTCGGTGGCTCGCCCTTTCTTCAAGGCGATAGTGAGGAGCGGGATCGGCAGCGGTCATGTAGCCTCGTTCGTCAATGGCATGAGCTTCGGGGAGATGACCTGCAGCAGATGCTTGACCGTCTGCCCCTTCTTCGATAAGAGACGGTGATATGGCATGGGAGATATCCAAAGCAATGTGACATGGTGAAAAGGGTGAGCCAATGATCGAACTGCCAGAAGCTCATTGCATCGCTGGTCAGATCTCCAGCACGGTCGCAGGGAAGAGGATCGCTAATGTGATAGGCGGGCATACGCCTCACAAGTTGGCCTGGTACTACGGTGACCTGTCCAAGTATCCAGATCTCCTTGTGGGCAAGACCGTTCTGAAGGCTGAGGCTTACGGTGGGCTCGTTGAGATCAAGGCCAGCAAATCCAACATCTTGTTCGGGGAGGGGATCAACATGAGGTTTCATGGGGTCGGCGATAGTAGGCCTCAGAAGCACCAGCTGTTGCTGGAATTCAAGGACGGCACGGCCCTGAGCGCATCCGTTCAAATGTACGGGGGCGTGGGCGCCTTCGCCGAGGGTGAGTTGGACAACCCCTACTACCGGGTGGCGAAGGAGAAACCCTCTCCCCTGACCGACGCCTTCGACATGGATCATTTCCAACGAATAGTCTCAGCCCCGGACGCTCAGAAAGGAAGTTTAAAGGCCCTACTGGCCACGGAACAGAGGGTCCCTGGCCTGGGTAATGGCGTTCTGCAGGACATCCTCCTGAACTCCCGCATGCATCCAAAGAGGAAGGTGAACACCATGAATTCTGGTGACGTCGAGAGGCTGTTCTGGAGCGTAAAGAACACTCTGGGAAAAATGATGGAACAGGGAGGCCGGGATACCGAGCTGGATCTGTTCGGACATCCCGGCGGCTACAGAACGATCCTCAGTAAGAAAACGGTGAATAAGCCATGCCCAGTGTGTGGGACGTTGATCAAGAAGGAGGCTTACATGGGCGGGAGCATCTACTATTGCGAGGGCTGCCAGAAGATCTGAGCGTGACATAATGCCGCGTTGGTCATACCTGTTTATGGTCTATTAATGGGACTCATGCGTTCCAGGGCGATCTGCCGTCAGGGGAATACAAAATGACATGAACGAGCGAGGTGAGCGAGCATGAGCGAATCTAAGATCGCCCACCTCCCCAGTTTATTTCCTTTCGGTCTTTTTCGTCCATCTCGTTCGTAGATGGCTTAGTCCCTCGTCTCCAACAGCTCGGCGGCCTGCAGCTCTTCCTTTATCTTCTTGACCGCCGCCTCCACGTCCTGTGATGTCCTCGCCCCGGTGCAGACGAGCCTGCCCGAACCGAAGAGCAGGATGACGACCTTGGGCTCGCTCAGACGGTAGACCAAGCCAGGGAACACCTCCGGCTCGTACTCCACTCTCTCGAGACCAAGAGAGACGACGACCGAGGTCAGATTGACCGGCCCACCCAGGTCCGCAGAGGCCACGATGTTCTGGACCTCGTACTTAGGGGAGGACGTGATGTGTATCCCTGCCTTCTCCACCGCTTTGATGACCGTTTTAATGGTCTGCTCCACCTGCTCCAGGGTCTTGGAACCGGTGCACACAAGCTTGCCGCTTCGGAACAGCAGGGTAGCGGTCTTGGGAGACTTCAACCTGAATATCAGTCCAGGGAACCTTGTGGGGTTATACTCCGCTTCGCTCATGTTCAGAGCGAGAAGGTCCAGGTCCAGTTCAGTTCCCAAGTTTGCCGATGCTACGATGTTTTGAACAAAATAATCTGAGATGACGATGCCCCCATCAGTGATTTTTCCTCATGCCTATATTTCAGAGCAAGTTCGATAAGGCCTTTCACTTGACCCCACCCCTACGGTGAGCGGATATATAGCTTCACTCAGCTGCATCCTTTCTCACCCGGTTGCTGATGTGGGAAAACGTCCCCTGGTCTATATGTTGTTATCGTCCCCTGCCCTCGGCCGTTCTATGGATACCAATATGTTGAGAGCTTGCCGCCTTGCCCCTTATCATAGGCAGGTCCGACCCGAAAAGATGGACCTCCCTTGGAGGTGCCAGGGTGACTCTGGACATACCGACGACATGATCCATCGCCACCGGCCTCGGCCCGTTATACCAGGTCAACATGGGATTAGGGACGCTCAATAATGGTGGTCAGCAGGCCAAGATCTCGTTCCCCTGTGCTATCACGCTCTCTGCCGACTCCTTCGACAGGAGCCGACGGACGTCCTTGGCGCGGTCAAGAACATCGTTCACGAGGATGAAATGGTTGTCCAGCAAGATGTCCTGATCGCTCTTGCGCATGTCCAGGATGGTCACTGGGAAGAGGCGGTGCCTCTCTGCCAGGGCCTCGATCCCGTTGCCCTCCGGGCTGTTCCATCCCAGCAGCTCCAGTCCGACACACTTCCCGTATTGCAGGGCGTCCTGGGAGAAGCGGGTGTTGGTAGCGAGTATTGGACGGTCGATGTTGCTGCCCTCCTTGACGTCCAGGAACCGCGCGAAAACGTAGAGAGCTATCTGGATGGTGCACTTGATCCCCAGATAGTTGTGGAACTTGCACTCCACCATGACCCTCTCCTGGTCCCGGGTCATGAGCACGTCCACCTCATGCTTGATGCAGCGACCGTTCAGGAACTGTCGGGTCTTGGTCTCATAACCTTCGGCCCGGTAGAGGCGGGAGACATAGGTCTCGAAGTTCTCACCCTCGGGGCCTAAGCGCAGGATCCCTTTCTTCAAGCTGTAGCGGGCGGCCTTGCGCCCCTGCAGCATACGGCGTACCATGCTGTATATCTCCTCGGTGGTGATGCCATCATAGAGCTGAGGCTCCAGCGCCTCCATGATACCCTTGATCTCCTCATCGGATGCACCGGACCGAACCATGGCGTTCACGGTCTTCTTGGGATCGAACTCCTCGCTCTCTCCAGATCTCTTGATGACCCGCATCTTGCTGACCCAGTGCGTAGAACGCCGAGAACGTATTTCTCGGTTACCCCGTAGCCCTTACAGTATTGACAGGGTCAAGATACTGGTCATTTGATCCAAGATCATAAGAAGCGCGGAAGGATGAACTCACTTCTCATCGGCTTCCAGCCGGGAGATCCTTTCTATCTCTGAGCGCAGGAACTTTTCCATCGACGCCAATGCGTTCTCCCGGTTCTGTGGATAGGACTTGACCTTGGCACGCACAGCAATGATGTCGTCACCATCGCCGCTCCTCATATTGCCTAGGTAGGCCTCCTGCTTGTCCAGGCGGAAGAAGAAGAACGAGTCCTCATCGAGCCTGCGGTCCAACGTGTCCAGGAACCTCTCTAGCTCTTGTCTTCCGAGCGAACGGAAGACCGCCTTGATGCCCTTGGAATCGGTGATCTTGGCCTCCATGATGATGATGGGATTGCCATGATAACCGGAGCTCGTGCTGCGCTTGATCTCCTCAGCACCGGAGACGAACCTCAGCGCTCTCTCCACCCGGTCCGGGTCCTCGGTGGCTAGGCTGAAAGCACGAAAGGACAGGTTGGCGACGTCCATGATGCTTGATGAGACGCCCAGGTAAAAATCTTTTCTGAACACCATGCCTGGATGATGACCTTGCCCGATGGAGCGCATGGAACGTGAAACCCATCCAGTCCTGGTCATTTATGCTGTCCACTAGAACGGCGACCGGTCTGCCCGATAGTACAGCAGTCAGATCGATGCCGGCCGGGGCATGAGCACGCAGACACCAATTCTCGTTATTCCAGAGAGATCATCCAGATACCTTGGAATCCGTACCACGCTTTTCACCTTTTAGAACTGGGCGCGTTAGTTTCAATACCCTCGTGCGCTTGCCAAGGGTTAGGAGAACGTATCTGGAAAGATATCACAGAGGTCATTGAATGTTGGAAGTTCGTTTTCACGGCCGGGGCGGACAGGGAGCCGTTGTCGCCTCGGAGATCCTTGCTAAGGCAGCGGTCAGGGAGGGCAAGTACGCATCCGCCTTTCCCTTCTTCGGAGTGGAGCGCAGGGGAGCGCCGGTGATGGCGTTCTGCCGCATAGACAACCGCCCCATCCGTATCCACGCCGGCATCTATGAGCCGGACCACGTGGTGGTCCTGGACCCGGCGCTCATGAGTATGATCGACGTCACCGAGGGGCAGAAGGATGGTGGGACGCTGCTTATCAACACCTCTCACTCCCCCGAGGATCTCGATCTCCCCAACGGACGGCGGACGGTTCTGGTGGACGCCACGGCTATAGCCCTGCGGCGGGGCCTGGGGAGCGCCACCGCACCCATCGTGAACACCGCCATCCTGGGCGCCTTCGTCCGCGCCTGCCCCGAGGTCACCATCAATTCACTGGTGGAGAGCATCAAGGAGTCGGTGCCGGCGAAACGGGAGCAGAACGTGGCCGCGGCCCAGGACGCCTATAAGCAGCTGGAGGGGCTGTGATGTACCGCACCCTCAAGGACCTGCCATCGGAGCCGGTGGCCGAGCAGAACACCGAGGACATCATAACCGGGACCTGGAGGAGCATCAGACCGGTGGTGAACGAGGACAAGTGCATCCGCTGCTACATGTGCTGGAAGTACTGCCCGGACATGAGCATCATCGTACGGAAGGAGGGTGACTACCCCACCGTGGACCTCGATCACTGCAAAGGCTGCGGCATATGCTCCAACGAGTGCCCCCGGAACGCGATAAAGATGCAGAGGGAAGTCCTATGATCGAGATGATGACCGCCAACTACGCCGCCGCCCACGGGGCCCGGCTGGCCAAGGTCGATGTGGTCGCGGTCTACCCCATCACCCCCCAGACGTCCATCTCGGAGAAGTGCGCGGAGATGGTGGAGAAGGGGGAGATGGATGCCAAGTTCATGATGATGGAGAGCGAGCACTCCGCCATGTCCGCCCTCATCGGCGCCTCTTACGTCGGCGCCCGAACGTTCACGGCAACGTCCAGTCACGGTCTGGCACTTATGCACGAGATGCTGATGTGGGCCGTCGGTGCCCGTCGCCCCATCGTCATGCCCGTGGCCGCCCGCACCATCGGGGGTCCCTGGAACATCTGGGGAGAGCATCAGGACGTGATCACGGAGAGGGACGTGGGCTGGATGCAGATATTCTGCGAGAACAACCAGGAGGTGCTGGACACCGTCCTGATGGCCTACCGCGTGGCCGAGGACCCCGAGGTCATGCTGCCCGTCATGGTCATAGAGGACGGGTTCATCCTCTCTCATACGGTCGACAGCGTGGACGTGCCGGACCAGGAGGCGGTGGACCGCTATCTACCGCCCTTCAGGCCGGAGCACCCCGTGAGCATCGAAAGGCCCATGCGCCACGGGGGAGTGGTCATGCCCGACTGGTGGACAGAGTTCCGCCACCGCATCTACCTCTCGCAGGAGGTGGCCAGGACCAAGCTGCTGGAGGCCGAGGAGGCCTTCCAGAAGGAGTTCGGCCGCAGCTACGGGGGGATGATGGAGATGTACCGCTGCGATGATGCCGAGGCCGTGCTGGTCGTCGCCGGGTCGGCCGCCGGCACTGCCAAGGAAGTAGCAGACAAATTTCGCGAAGAAGGAAAGAAAGTAGGAGTGGCCAAGCTGCGGGTGTTCCGCCCCTTCCCCGCCCAGGAGGTCTATCAGCTGGGCAAGAAGGTCCGCACTGTGGGAGTGTTCGACCGCAGCTATACCTTCGGGGACGGCGGCGCCATGTTCAACGAGGTGCGCTCCGCGCTGCATGGACAGAGGAACGCCATGAAGAACTACGTGGGAGGCCTGGGCGGCCGTGACGTCACCGTGAAGAACATCGAGTGGATATTCGAGGACCTGCTCAAGATCGCCGCCTCTAGTAAAGTGGACCGCATGGTGGAGTGGGTGGCCCTCAAAGACGGCACGGGGAGGTGGTGACCATGATCGATGATCCCGTGAACAAGCACTACAAGTTCACCATCCCTCAAGAGGAGCTGATGACGCCGGGGCACAGCGCCTGCCCGGGCTGCGGCGAGCCCCTGGCCCTCCGCTATCTGCTTAAGGCGTTGGGACCGCGTACGATCATCAATCTCCCGGCGGGATGCGCCGCTATCATACCTGGCGTGTGGCCCCGGTACTCGCTGAAGGTCCCTCTGGTGGACCACGCTTTCGAGTGCACCGCCGCGGTGTCCTCGGGCATCAGGGCCGCGCTCGACAAGAAGGGCGTGGAGGATGTGACCGTGGTGGGGTGGGCCGGCGACGGAGGCACCGTGGACATAGGCCTGCAGGCGCTGTCGGGGGCGGTGGACCGCAACACCGACTTCCTGTACGTTATGTACGACAACGAGGCGTACATGAACACCGGCATCCAGTGCAGTGGGGCTACGCCCTGCGGGGCATGGACCACCACCACCCCCGGGGGAAAGCACATCCAGCAGCGGAAAGGCAAGAAGCCCATAATGGAGATGATGATCGCCAACGGCATAGTGTATGGGGGCACGGTCAGCGTCGCCTACCCCGAGGACTTCATCAGGACGATACGCCGCGCCAAGTCGATCCCCGGTCCCAAGTTCATACATGCCTACTCCCCCTGCCCCTCGGGCTGGAGGATGGACCCGCGGAAGGCGATCGAGGTCTCCCGCCTGGCCGTGCGCACCGGGGTGTTCCCCCTCTACGAATTCCAGGAGGGCCGGTACAGGTTCACCAAAGAGATTAAGAAGAGGAAGCCGGTTGAAGAATATCTTCGCCTCCAGGGGAGGTTCAAGCACCTGACCCCCGCTGGAGTGGCCGAGGTCCAGGCCCTCGTGGACAGGGAATACGAGGAGCTCGAGGCCAAGGTGGAGGCGGGCGGAAGGTGAACGTTTGGATAGACTATTGGCGAACAGCGGCAGGCTCCTGCTGTTGGGTAACGAGGCGATAGCGAGAGGTCTGATCGAGGCCGGAGTAGGCGTGGCTGCGACCTACCCGGGCACCCCCTCCTCGGAGGTCGGAGGTATCCTGGAGGACATCGCCGCCCCCGCAGGGATGTACTTCGAGTACTCCATCAACGAGAAGGTGGCGGTGGAGGTCGCAGGAGCGGCCGCAGCGTCGGGCGTGCGCTCCTTCGCCTTCATGAAGCACGTGGGGCTCAACGTCGCCAGCGATGCCTTCATGACGCTCTCGTACACGGGCGTGCGGGCCGGCATGGTCATCATGACCGCCGATGACCCCTCCTGCCATTCATCGCAGAACGAGCAGGACAATCGCTACTATGCCAAGCTGGGTCTCTACCCCATGCTCGAACCGTCCACGCCGGCGGAGGCCAGGGACATGCTGGTGGAGGCCTACCGCATCTCCGAGCTCCTGCAGGTCCCGGTGCTGTTCCGCACCACTACCCGGGTGAACCATGCGCGGGGGGCGGTGGAGCTCCACAAGGCCTTCACTCCCACGCGCAAGGGGAAGTTCGAGAAGGACCCCAAGCGTTTCGTCCCCGTGCCCGCCAACGCCCGCCTTCTGCGGGTCGAGCAGCTCAAGCGGATGGAACGGGCCCTCAGGATGTCCGAGGGCTCCACCCTCAACTTCATCACCGGCAGCTCCCGCATCGGTGTCGTGACCAGCGGGGTCACCTATACCTACGCCAAGGAGTGGCTGGAGGACGTGGAGATCCTGAAGCTGGGCTTCACCAACCCCGTGCCCGAGGATAAGGTACGCAAGTTCCTGGAGGGGAAGCAGAAGGTGGTCGTGCTGGAGGAGCTGGAGCCATACCTCGAGGACGAGGTGCGCAGGGTCGCCCAGCAGTACAACATCCACGTGGAGGTCCTGGGGAAGCACACCAAGCACCTCCCGCGGGCCTTCGAGTTCTCGCCCGACCTGATACTCTCGCTGTCATCGATACTGAAGGTGAAGGAGGAGAAGAAGCCCCTCCCGCTGCCGTCCATACAGCTACCCTCCCGCCCTCCGGTCCTGTGCGCGGGATGCCCCCACCGGGCCACATACTACGCGGTGAAGCGGGCCGTGGGTAAGGACGGCGCGATCTACTCATCGGACATCGGCTGCTACACTCTCGGTGTACAGCCGCCCATGCAGACCGTGGACTACGTGCTGTGCATGGGCGCTTCCGTAGGAGCGGCCGGCGGTTTCTCCGAGGCCACGGAGCAGAAGGTGGTGTCCTTCATAGGTGATTCCACCTTCTTCCACGCCGGTATACCGCCGCTGATCAATGCCGCGTTCAACAGGCACAAGTTCACCTTGGTTATACTTGACAACCGCACCACGGCCATGACCGGACACCAGCCCAACCCGGGCACCGGTAGGGAGTACGGGAGCGTGGAATCCCCCCCGATGCCCTTGGAGCCCCTGGTCCGGGCGTGCGGGGTGGAGTTCGTGCGCACCGTGGACCCTTACAACATCAAGGACACCATCGAGGCGATGAAGGAGGCGGTGAAGTATGACGGCCTCTCGGTCGTCATATCCAAACATGCCTGCCCCCTGCTCAAGACCAAGGAGGGCAAGCTCGTGCCCACACGGTACGAGATAAACAAGGAAAAGTGCGTCCGCTGCTACACCTGCGTCTCCCGGTTCTCCTGTCCCGCTTTGAGCAAGGAGGGTGGTCCGGTGAAGATCGACGCCTCCATGTGCATCGGCTGCGGAGGATGTGCACAAGTATGCCCCAAGCAGGCCATTGAGGTGGTAAGATGAAGTACAACATCCAGCTTGTTGGCGTAGGCGGCCAGGGCGTGCTGCTGGCGTCCGCGGTCCTGGGGAACGCGGCCGTGGTGGAGGGTTTGGAGGTGGCGATGTCGGAGGTGCACGGCATGGCCCAGCGCGGAGGAAGCGTGCAGTGCTCGGTCCGCATGGGGCGGGAGATCCTCAGTCCCCTCATACCTCTGGGGGGTGCGGACCTGCTCCTGGGATTTGAACCGGTGGAGACCTGCCGGTCCCTGAACATGATCAACGAGGACAGCCACATCGTCACCAACGTGACCCCGGTGGTCCCCATCAGCGTGTCCGCCGGCCAGGACAAGTACCCTCCCGTGGACGAGGTCCTGACGGCGATCAGGGACGTCAATCCTAACCTGATCGCGATGGACGCCACCGCCCTGGCGGTAAAGGCCGGGAAGGCCATAACCGCCAACTCCGTGCTTATCGGCGCCATCTCCGCCGTCAAGGGCTTCCCCCTATCCAAGGACAGGATGCTGGAGTCTCTCCTCGAGGTGGTCCCCGCGAAGGCGCGGGACATCAACGTCCGGGCGTTCGAGCTGGGCTACCAGGAGGCCAAGGGAGCAGAGCCCTGAAACCTTTTTCCTAATTCGTAGTAAATTTCCAGGGGAGAAGAAATCTCTCAACCTCCTCTTTCCCTTATTGATGGTTAAGGATCAATCTCAAATAATTCAACTCTCACCAGCGTTTCTTCATATTGTTTACCATGTTTGTTACCATATCTGATAAAAAAACATCTGGCTAATTATGATCAGTGAGTAGTCGCACTTGAGTTCCATTGAGATGGGATCTCTAATCGATCGGGGTCACGAGTTGCTTGTCATACCCGATGACCACCATGCCATACCCCCGAAGCATCTTGTCGAGCTCAGCATCCCCGGTGTCGACCCTGAGGGTCCGGGTCTCTCGCATCTTCAGAGGAGTGGCCAGTATCACAATGTTGCGCACGCCCACTTTTCTGATGACATCGGCCGAGATCTGCTGGCTCCCCCGGCCGAAGATGAACCCCTGGGCTCCAATGGGCGAGATCACGATCATGGCCGAAGGATACCTCTCCAGGGCGGCCAGTATTGCCTGCTGATCCACATCCTTGCCGATGAGACCGCCGTCCATCACCAGGTCCACTCCCAGTAGCGTCTTGTCAATGCCCATCTGCCTGCCCACCGTCTCTAATGTGGTCCCGGGACCTAGGATGTAGAGCACGCCAGGTTTGACACCCTCTACAAAGAACTTGGCGATCTCCCTCTTGTGCTCATCCTCATCACCACCGCCCAGAACCAGCTTGAAGGGCTGCATCAGGTTCGCATCGTCCGGGATCAGCATGTAACCGTAGAGGTAGGTGTTGATGCGCCCCCGACGCACCTCCTCCTCATTGATGTCCATCACCTCGGCCCGCCTCGAAGGGAGGCCTTCCACGCGGAACCTGCGGAGGAGCACCCCCGCGGCCTGCGGAGTGTTAGCGAAAACACCGGACTGCATCTTGACGCCGCTCGGTATGCCAATGACCGGTACCCTCTCCCCTACGACGTCCATTACGTCCCGGGCCGTACCGTCCCCTCCTGCGAACAGAAGGATGTCCACACCTTCACCGAGTATCTGGGAGCATGCCGTCAAGGTGTCGTGGTCGGTCGTCTCCTCAGGGGGGCAATAGGCGACGGAGAACTTAGCGTCACACCGGCGTAGGACGCCCTCCCCCATATTGCCACTGGCAGTGATGAACTCGTATCCCACGAGCTCTCCCGCGGCCCTGATCGCAGCGTATGTCCGCTCCTCTGCCTGGGGGTGCGCTCCTCTTTTGATGGCCTCCGCAAGCACCTCAGCGGTGTCCGTGCCTTTGAGGCCCACAGCTCCGCCCATGCCCGCGATGGGATTGATGACAAGTCCTACGCGCACGCCGATAAATCAGTTCGAACGATAATAAAGCGATGCCAAAAAGAAGGAATGGAGGGGGGCGAGGGGAGATTGCCCGCGCGCCCTTTCCCTCTCATCTTGATAGTAGCTGGGGATCTGCGGACGAGATGAAGCTTATCTCCACTGTCTTGTGAGCATCAAGGGTGGATATCATCTGCGTGACGGGGAGGGTGTTGGCATGGTTGACGATCTCCACCGAGGCCCTCTCGCGCATATAGGCGTCTACCTCCTCCCGGATAGGAGCGACGACGTCCTCGGAGATCTGGTGGGTCATGGAGTCGATCAACCCGTTGATAGACCGCTCCATGATGGCAAAGCTCTCGGTTATGGACACGTCCCCGGCGAGCTGCAGCAGGCGATCGTTCTCCAGGACGATGGTATGCTCAGCGACGTTGCGTAGCTTCCTGATGCCCTCCTTGGCGGTGTCCTGCCTCCCCCTCTCGTGGGAGAAGGGATTGATGGCGATGGCGAATGTGACCGCGTTCAGACCCTTGGCCACCTCGGCGACCACAGGCGCAGCTCCAGTGCCCGTTCCACCGCCCATTCCGGCGATGACGATAACGATGTCGCTGCCCTTCAGAACGCTTGCGAGATGAGATCTAGCCATGTCCGCGCACTGCTCTCCCACCTCAGGAAATCCCTTGGCGCCCTCGCCATGGGTAACGTCCTTGCCGATGAGGACCTTCTTGTGCGCCACGATATTGTCCAGCTTGGTCTCGTCGGTGTTGACCGCCACGGTCTCCACCTTCTTGTTGCTCCAGTAGATGCTGTTGACAACGTTGTTGCCAGCGCCCCCGCATCCGACCACGGAGATCTTTGGTTCGACAAGACCCTTGCTAAGGGTGGCCACGATCTGCTCTCTCTTTATATTCATCATCCCCACACTCCTTCCTGGACCATCGCAACAGGCGAGCCGACCGGTCTTGTTAGCACAAAACCGTGCATCCCATCCCTTCTGACGACCCCATCCCTAAGGTCTTCCGAGCCAGCCCTAACCAGGATATATCTGCACCGTGTTCATGAAGGCCTCAAGATCTGCCTGTAACATGGCCTCGCGTGCTTTGTCCGATGTGATATATACCTTTCTGACACAATCCAGGACCGCTTCTTCGGAGGAATTGTATAGCCCATTCCGTACCATTTTCACGATTGAATTGTGTATGAACGGGGGGACCCTGACCGAGATCACGTTCTCCTCTTGCTTTGTCTCCTCGGCGCTGGTCTTGTTGGTCCCCTCGATCTCATCTATGAACGCGCGAAAAGCTACCCTTGCTAGATTAGAGCGGTTCGAGTACTCCGGATGCCTCTCGATGAAATCGTCGAGAAGCTCTAGATCCTCGGTCTCCAAACGCAGTGATATCCTTTCTCCGTCCAAGGTCAGCCCACCTGTTTGCTCAGGATGTAAAAGGAAATGATATGTAAACTATTTAATGGTATGCCAAACGTATGCCAAAATATGACTACTTTATATCGAATTCGATACCCGTTAATAACGCTTAGCCAGACATTATTTTTTTACACCTTTCATATATATTTTTACAGCTTTTTTTACTTCTTGAGAATGGTCATTTACCTCTCTCGTAGGACGGCCGAACGGTGCGGGAAGCTCGCGGCACATCGGCAACATTGGTCTTACTCGATCAGAGGCAAACATGTCGGACACAGCTCTCCATCCCCTTGGTCTGAAGCATCAGGTGAATTCATTATTACCTATTAGATGGTTTACTCTCGAATAAAGGGCAAAAACAATCATCGCCAGCAAGAAGGTAATGTCAAGGGAATAGGTTGATGCGGAACGCCTTATAAACGAAATTATTCTGATGATTCATGTACCGGGGTAAAAAGTTGAACGTGAAAATAGAGCATGTTGCACGTCTGACAGGTTGTCGGCACGAAAGGGACATCCAAGCTTGGTCTCATTAGGAAATGATTATATCCACAACGCACCAAACACTATCACATAAGATAACAGTGGAGGCCCGACTGGATGAAGCCTTCAGTGCTCGTCACGATCCTAGTTTTGCTGTGCTCTTTAGTGTTACCATTGTTATTTGTTCCCGCTCAGATGAACGCTCTCAATCCCGGCGTTCCGGGGGCACCTAGAAACCTCGATGCCTCTGCATATGATGGATCGGTAACACTTACCTGGCAAGCTCCCGCTTCCCCGGGGGACAGCGAGATCACGGGATACAATGTATCAAGGAGCACTATCCAAGGGTCACTGGGGACCATCATACCATTGGGAAACGTGCTGACATACGGTGATTCACCACTTACCAACGGTGTAATCTATTATTACAGGGTTTGCGCGCTGAACGACCAGGGGGAGGGAGAATGGACCGGTGAGGTACCTGCCACCCCTGCGAAACTTGCGACCGTCCCTAACGCACCTGTTCTGAGCTCCGCGGACCCCAGCAACGGCCAGGTAACGCTGTCGTGGACAAAGCCGGACGATGGGGGAAATGCGATAACGGGGTACAAGGTGTACCGCGGAACAGAGGCCAACACGGAGACCTATCTGGATACGGTCGGTGACGTTGCGACATACACCGATATGACCGTTACCAACGGTCAGACATACTATTACCAGGTCACCGCTGTGAACGACATAGGTGAGAGCGCCCGGTCCAACGAACGCTCGGCAACACCTACAGCGCCGGCCACGAGACCTAGTGCTCCTACACTAAACGCGCCGACCGCGGGAGACGGTCAAGTCACCCTGTCTTGGTCTAAGCCGGACGATGGAGGAGATGCGATCACCGGTTACAACATCTATCGCGGCACTTCTTCAGGCGGTGAGACCCTCATCACCAGCGCGATCACCGCTCTCAGCTACACGGACACCGGTCTGACGAACGGAGCGACCTACTATTATCAGGTAACCGCCGTTAACGGGATAGGTGAGAGCGAGCGTTCCAACGAACGCTCCACAACCCCTGTATCAGGGGATACCGTTCCCGGAGCACCTATTCTGAATTCTGCGACCGCCGGCAACGGTCAAGTAACGCTGTCCTGGTCCGCCCCAAGCAGCGATGGCGGTAGCTCGATAACCAACTATCTGATCTACCGGGGAAGCTCAGCAGGCTCCGGAACCCTAATCGCAACGGAAGGAAACGTTCTCACTTACGTCGATACCGGCGTGACCAACGGGGCGACCTATTACTACAAGGTCAGTGCGAAGAACGGCGTTGGTGAGGGCGCGAGGTCCAACGAGCTTTCGGCCGTTCCTGCGACCGTGCCCGGCGCGCCCACCCTGAACTCCGCGACAGCAGGCAACGCTCAGGTGACATTGTCCTGGTCGGCGCCGAGCAGCAACGGTGGCAATGCGGTGACCTCTTACAAGATCTACCGCGGCACCTCAGCCGGAAGTGAAATCTACCTGACGACGGTGGGCAACGTCCTGTCATACACCAATGGAGGGCTGGCGAACGGTCAGGTGTACTTCTACAAGGTCAGTGCAGTTAACGCGGCGGGTGAAGGAGCGTTGTCAAACGAGGCCTCGGCAACCCCTGCCGCTCCCAACACTGTCCCTGGCGCGCCCACCCTGAACTCCGCGACTGCAGGCAACGGTCAAGTAACGTTATCCTGGACGGCGCCCAGTAGTGACGGCGGCACCGCTATCACAGGATACAAGGTCTACAGGGGCACCGCCACGAACGGGGAGACCCTCCTGACCACCCTCGGAGCGGTATCGAGCTATACTGATACGGGCCTCACCAACGGCCAGCGTTACTTCTACAAGGTCAGCGCGGTGAACGCGGTAGGAGATAGCGCGTTGTCCAACGAGCTTTCGACGGTTCCCGCGACCGTGCCCGGCGCACCTATTCTGAACTCCGCGACCGCCGGCAACGGTCAAGTGACGCTATCCTGGTCGGCGCCGAGCAGCAACGGGGGCAGCCCTGTCACCCTGTACTCCATTTATCGCGGAGCGGCCCCTAGCGGAATGGTGTACTTAGATGGGGTCGAGAATGTCCTCTCCTTCGTAGATACGAGCGTGATAAACGGCCAGACCTATTACTACGAGGTCGCCGCTGTGAACGACATAGGTGAGAGCGCCAGGTCCAACCAGCTCACCGCAAGGCCAGTAGCACCGGTGGCCGCACCGGGTGCACCGGGCGACCTGCGGGCCACGGCCAGCGACGGGCGGATCGACCTATCCTGGGTGGCGCCGGCGGACAACGGCGGGAAGGCCATCACCGGTTACAAGATCTATCGTGGTACAAGCTCGACCTCCCTGGGATACCTGGCCACCACTGCAGGCACTACGTTCTCGGACAGCACTATAACCAGTGGCGTGCTCTACTACTACCAGGTCAGCGCGCTGAACCCTGATGAGGGGAACAGGAGCACCGTGATCTCCGCCATATTCACGGTCAGGCCGTCCACCCCCACGGACCTGACGGCAGCCGGTGGCAACGGTTTCATTACCTTGACCTGGTCGGCCCCAGGCAGTGATGGAGGCTCCCCGATAACCGAATACAAGGTTTACCGGGGGCTGAGCCATACGACCATGAGCCTGTGGAGCTCCACGAACGATACCTCCTTCACCGACCTGAACGTGGAGGAAGGTGTCAACTACACTTACGCGGTCTCCGCTGTTAACTCGGTCGGCGAGAGCGGACGCTCGTCCACGGTCTCCGCCAGCTCCTTCAGCGTGCTCTCGGCACCCTCCGTCCCCCAGGACCTCATGGCCTCGGTGAATGATGGGAACGTGCTCCTCAACTGGACAGCACCGGCCGCCGACGGCGGTTCTCCTGTCACGGGATATAATGTGTTCCGAGGGGTCAGCTCCGAGGTCCTCATCCCCTTCGCCAATACCACCGATCCTTGGTACCTTGACACCACTACCGTCAAGGGGATGACATACTACTATGCCATCACTGCCATGAACTCCCTGGGGGAGAGCGCCCGCAGCAGTGAGCTGAACGTGACCATATCTCCATACTCCATTCCCTCCGAGCCCCTGGACCTCACGGCCCGGGCGGAGAACGGGATGATAATGCTCACATGGAGCGCTCCCAGTCAATCCGGCGGATCGGCCATCACCAAGTACATGATATTCCGGGGTACCTCTCCTGAGACCCTCGCCTACATCACCTTGGTGACCACTCTCTCGTATCAGGATACTGGCCGCTCGCCCGGAACGACCTACTACTACTCCATCGTGGCGATAAACGAGGCGGGAACAGGCCCCTCCGCCCCCGTCGTCAGCGCTCTCTTGCCCGGGCCATCATTGATAGGCTCCGGCGCGGAGATCCTCACCATTGCAGGGATATCCCTCGTGGGAGCCA
Organism: Methanomassiliicoccus sp.; assembly: GCA_012719175.1. Lineage (NCBI taxonomy): Archaea > Methanobacteriati > Thermoplasmatota > Thermoplasmata > Methanomassiliicoccales > Methanomassiliicoccaceae > Methanomassiliicoccus > Methanomassiliicoccus sp. Next base: position 40,298 of record JAAYAX010000007.1, on the reverse strand, counting down.
CGGGCATCGTGCTGCTGGTGCGCAGGAACAGAGGGTCCCAGAAGAAGGGCATGTGAGACGATCTAACTTATAGGGAGCGGCAGCTCACCGGATGCTGCTTCTCCGGCGCCGCCATAGGTACAGCCCTCCACCACCGGCCAGCGTCAAGGCGACCACCCCTATGAACACCATCTCCATCGGAATGTCGGAGCCATACTGGGAGGTGGGGTCGGGTGGTTGGTAGGCAACAGAGATGGCTTGAGAGTTGGTCTTGCCCGATGCGTACTGGACAGTGATGGTGATGTTGTTGACCCCCGAGGACAGCTTCACATCCGGTATGTCCCACACTGCAGTACCGGAAGCGACGCCTGAACCACCCCTGTCGTTGATCCAGGTCACGCTCACCACCGTGGAGCTGTCAAGGATGGATCCCGCCAGATCCACCGTGGGGTTCTCCGCGGTGTACTGCGACCCTGAGAGCGGGGAGCCTTCCACCACTATGGTCGTAGCGTTCGCCGTTGCCGTGCGGAACGTCACCTCGATCTCCGAGGGCATTCCATTGCCCGCAGCATCCATCGCCCCACCCTGCAACCTGACCGCGTAGGTGGCGTTCTGCTGGAGCATCGCTGAGGGGACGAAGGAACATAGGGTGCTCCCATCGCTCCACACCAGATAACCAGATATCCGGAGGCCGGACGATGAGCTCACCGTGAGCGCCTCGTCCACCGATGCCTGGTCCATCGGTTCATCGAACACCAGGTCTATTGATGAGGCAGGATCGACGTCCGCCTCTCCATCGGCGGGCCTCATCCCCATCAGGGATGGGGGCATGGTGTCCAGGGAGAACGTCTGTATGCGGTCGTTCAGGTAATCACCGACGTACACGTGACCGGTCGAGTCCACGGCGATCCCCGTGGGGCTCCTGAACTGCCCCGCTTCGTGGCCATAATGACCCCACATGGTCATCGGCTCTCCACTGGAGTCCAGCTTCTGCACTCGGTTATTGCGGTAATCGGTCACGTAGATGTTCCCATCTTTGTCGAGCGCTATGCCTGCAGGACCATTGAACTCTGCCCCACCGGCCCCTTGGCGTCCGAACAATTCGAGGATATTCCCCTCGGCATCCAGCTTCACTATCTGGTTCGCGAAGTAATCGGTGATGAACACGCTGCCTGAGGCATCAACTGCCACCCCCCAAGGGCACTGGAGCCAGCTCCCATTGTCGTCCCTCCACACGGAGACGACAGCTCCCTGGCCGTCGAACTTATAGATGCAGTTGTTCTGATGGTCGGTGGCATAGACGTTGCCTGCCGTATCCACGGCCACACCAGAAGGACGAGCGGAGCTGTCCCCCCTGTCCATCACGTACGCGGTCAGGAAGGCACCCCTGTCCGTGAACCTCTGGACCCGGTTGGAGTCGGCCACGTAGACGTTCCCGGTCGAGTCCACGGCGATCCCCCAAGGCGCGTCCAACTTTCCATCCCCATCGCCGCTGACCCCCCAGTCGTCGATATACCTGCCGCTGCCATCGAATACCTGGATGCGGTCGTTCTTCGAGTCCGCCACGAACACGTTCCCAGCGGTGTCCACGGCCAGGCCGGTGGGCCCGTGCAGCCACTTCTCACCGCCACCCTTGCTTCCCCACCGCATCAAGGGTGTGCCATCATCATCGAACTTCTGCATGCGGTGGTTCCAGGTATCGGCCACGTACACATTTCCCGCACTGTCGACCGCCACCGAGCCCGGCCGGTTGAGCTCGCCCCCGGCCGGCCCCCCGAACGTCCTGACAAGCTCCCCGCTATCGTTCAGGGCCAGCACCCTGTTGTTGTGGGTATCGGCCAGGTATACGTTCCCGGAACTGTCCACGGTCACCCCCTGGGGGCCCCAGAGCTGGGATTCGTTGAAGCTCGAGCTACCCCAAGCCGACAACAAGGTCCCGTTGGCATCGAACTTGGTGGCAAGCTCGAAGCTGAGGTCGGTCACGTATACATTACCGGCAGGATCCACGGCCACCCCCGTGGGGTACTCGTCCATCCCTCCCCGGCCCCAGCCGCTCCACTGAGCGATGTAGCTGCCGTTGGCATCGAACTTCTGGATGCGGTGGTTCCAGGTATCGGCGACGTACACGTTCCCGGAGGTGTCAACGGCGACGCCCCAAGGCCCGTTGAACTCTCCGTCCCCGACACCTATGCCCCCCCATGAGGCCACCAGGTCCCCGCTCCTGGTGAACTTCTGGACCCGGTTGGCGTCGGTCACGTACACGTGACCGGTCGAGTCCACGGCGATCCCCACCGGGCCGTTGAGCTCCCCCTCCTCCGACCCCTGGCGTCCCCATATGGTCATGAGGGCCCCGCTTCCATCAAAGATCTGGATGCGGTTGTTGCTCGAATCGACGACATACACATATCCCCAGACGTCGACCGTCACGCCGGTAGGCCTGTTGAACTGAGTCTCCCCGGAGAACCATACGCCATCTGCCTGATAACCCTCCCTGGCCTCTGCGGTCGAGGGGAGGGTGCAGAAGACGGTCAAGGACAGGAGAGCGATGACAATTACTGCCGTCACCCTTTTCAGACCGATCCCCCCGCTCCCAGGAGGAGACTACCAGGAGATGAGAAGCTGTCGCTCATGGGCCTAAGGGAAAAATATTCCAGCCGGAGGTCCATATAGGTTTGCTTTATCTCTCCCTGAGGACTTGGACGACAAGCCCTCGGGCGCCGGTCTCCTCTGTCAGTTCCATGTGTGAGCGCAGTCTTTCTGTGCGGAACGGGCCGTCGAACATCGGCTCTGAAAACCTCTAGAACGCCCGTTAAAAAACCCATTTATATGATTACGATGTTCCTGGCCGATAGGTTAGTCATATGTCGAGCTGGACCGCGGAGATAGAGGCCAAGTGGCAGCAACGCTGGTATGAGGCCGGGATATTCGAGGCGAATAGGGATGATAGGCCCAAGTTCATGATGATCTTCGCCTACCCGGGGTTGACCGGCTACCTCCACGTCGGCCATATGCGCGGTTACACATATGTGGATGCGATCACGCGTTACAAGAGGATGTGCGGGTTCAACGTCCTGTTCCCTGTGGGCACCCACGCCACCGGCAATGGGGCCATATCGCTTGCCAAGAGGATCCGGGAGAAGGACCAGAAGACACTCGACTACCTTCTGGCCAACGGCTGCCCGCCTGAGAAGCTCGCTGAGCTGACCGAGCCTCAGAAGGTGGTGGACTTCTTCAACCAGGTATATGTGAACCAGTACTGGAAGAGGTTCGGCTTCCTGGCTGATTGGCGCCGCTTCACCTCCACTACCAACCCCGATTACGGCCAGTTCATCCAGTGGCAGTTCCGAAAGCTGCATGACAAAGGTCTTCTCATTCAGAAACCCTACTTCGCCCCCGCCTGCGTGGAGTGTGGACCGGTGGCGGTGGACGCCTCCGAGACCGACCTGTCCAAGGGGGGCAGCGCCGAGACCAACGAGTATACGCTGCTGAAGTTCCGGTGCGGGAACCTCTTACTGGTGGCCGCTACCTTGAGGCCGGAGACGGTGTACGGACAAACCAACTTCTGGGTCAATCCCGATGTCGAGTATGTCAAGGTGAGGCGGAAGGGCGAACTGTGGGTGATCAGCCAGCCGTCCTACGACAAGATGCGCTACCAGAAGGACGATCTGGAGATCGAGGGAACGATCCCTGGCACCGAGCTAATAGGAAGGACGTGCGTGGCACCGGTCATACACCGCGAGGTGCCCGTACTGCCCGCCTCGTTCTGCAAGCCGGATGTAGGCACCGGCCTGGTGACCAGCGTCCCCTCGGACGCACCCGACGATTGGATCTCCCTCAAGCTCCTGCAGGAGGACGAGGAAGCCTTGTCCAAGTACGGCCTGGATCCTCAGATGGTCCGCTCCATCGAACCCATCCCCATCATCGAGACCAAGGGCTACGGACCCCTCCCGGCGGTGGAGTTGATAGAAAAGATGGGCATAACCGAGGCCGGGGACCCCCGGCTGGACGAGGCCAAGAAGGCCATCTACAAGGACGGCTTCCACACTGGACGTATGAGCTCAAATGCGGGTCAGTTCTCGGGGATGAAGGTCGAGGAGGCCAAGGAGCTCATAAAGCAGATGATGATCGAGAGCGGGGAGGCCGAGCTGTTCTACGACCTGTCGGAGGAGGTGGTCTGCCGCTGCGGTCGCCCTGTCGTCATTCGCAAGGTCCCTGATCAGTGGTTCATCGACTATGCGAACCCCTCGCTTACAGAGGACAGCAAGCGGCACGCCAAGAGCATGCAGATACTCCCCCAGGACTACTACGTCAATATCCAAGGGGTGCTCGACTGGTTCCGCGAGCGGGCCTGCGTCCGCCAGGGTAACTGGCTGGGAACAAGGTTCCCGTATGACGACAAGTGGATCATCGAGGCCATCTCCGACTCCACCCTCTACCCCATCTATTACCTGGTGTCCCAATACTACAACTCCGGGCAGCTCCCCCTGTCCTCCATGACGGAGGAGTTCTTCGACCACGTGTACCTGGGCAAGGGCGACCCCGCCCAGGTGGCCGCGTCCACCGGAGCCTCCATGGAGGTGCTGGAGCGGATTAGGCAGGATGTCACATACTGGTATCCCCTGGACATAAACCTCGGGGGAAAGGAGCACATGACGGTGCACTTCCCCGCTTTCCTCATGAACCATGTGGCCGTCCTGCCCGAGCAGCTGTGGCCCCGCGGGATATTCGTTAACTGGTATGTCACCGGGAAGCTGGGCAAGATATCGAAATCCAAGGGCGGTGCCGAGCCCATCCCGGACGCGGCGGAGCGCTTCGGCGTGGACGCCCTGCGCCTTTACTATGCCAATATAGCTTCCCCCTTCGCTGACGTGGAGTGGGACGAGAGCGCCATCGACAACTACTCATCAAGGATCGACCGGGTCCTTCGCACCGTCGACGAGCTCAAGGCCCTGCCGGGCGCGGAGCGGCAGAAGGTGGACGACTGGCTCCTCTCCCGTATGTCCAACCGCGCGCTGACCATCTCCAGGGCCATGGAGGAGTACGACCTGAGGAGGACATCCAACGAGGTCTACTTCGAGACCCTCACCGATGTGCGCTGGTACATTCGCCGGGGAGGAGGGAACGCGCACACCATCTCCCATCTCCTACATTCCTGGATACGCATGATGGCCCCCATCACCCCCCACGTGGCAGAGGAGATGTGGGCGGCCATGGGCGAGGAAAACTTCGTTTCCACGTCTTCCTACCCGCAGCCTGACGAGCTTCCCACGGATGCCCTCGCCGAGGCGTCGGAGAACTACCTAAAGGAGGTGATCACGGACATCAACGAGATCCTGAAGGTGACCGGCATCGCCCCCCGCAAGCTGTACCTCTATGTCTCCCCCAAGTGGAAGCGCGACGTCCTGGAACTGGGCCTGGAGCTCGCCCGCTCCAAGCAGCTGAGCGTGCCCGGGCTGACCAAGGCCGTCATGTTCAAGGACGACCTCAAGCGCCGCGGGAAGGAGTCCGCGGACTTCGCACGGAAGACCGCCGAGGACCTTCTGAAGAGGTCAGAGGTGGAGCTGAACAAACTGGCCATGGACGTCGATGAGATGGCATATCTCCAGGACGCGGCGGTGTTCCTGGCGAGGGATATGGCATGCGAGGTAGGTGTTTACTCCGCGGATGACCCCACCGCACCTGATCCCCAGAAGAAGGCGCGCGCGGCCCAGCCGCACAGGCCGGCCATCTACGTGGAGTAGACTAGCGCCCAGGACCGTTCGAGCGAGGAATGAGGACCGTGCCCAGAGGGTGCGCGGACCACACTCTTCGACCCGATCGCCTGGTCCTCAGAACAACGATATCGAACGAGAAAAGGGGACCGATGGGGCGGCCCTTACTCCCAGCGCTTGAAGAGGTTGTGTTCCTGGCCCACCTGGTCTAGGATCTTGCCTACTACGAAGTCGACCATGTCGTCGATGCTCCGTGGCATTTGGTAGAAGGCAGGCGAGGCCGGGAGTATCACCGCTCCCGCCCGGGCAAGCCTAAGCTCGTTTTCAAGCATAATCACGCTCAGGGGCGTCTCCCTGGGAACTAGGATCAGCTTCCTTCTCTCCTTCAATGCTACCGAAGCTGCCCTGGTGATGAGGCTGTCAGAGCAGCCCGATGATATCTTGGCCATTGTGGACTGGGTGCAGGGGCAGACGATCATGGCATCGGCCTTGTGGGTTCCGGATGCCGGCGGGGCGAAAAGGTCATCGTTGTCGTACATCTCATCCACCAGAGGCTCCAGGGCCTTGAGCTCGAGGTCCGTCTCCTCCTCCAGGACCTTCTTGCCCATGTCGGATATGATCAGTTCCTTCTCACCATCTAGCTCCTGAAGGAGCCTTGCTCCGTAGCGGATACCGGAGCATCCGGTGATGGCAACGATGAATCGCATGCCTCGTCAATCCCCTCCTTACTATTTTAGACCGCCGAATTCTCCCTCCAGGCCGCCACCGCAACCACACCCTACACGTGAGTTACGAGCACGATTCTACGAAGTGGGGATGGGACCGGAGCGCATGGTCGCCCATCAGCACCAGCCCTTTTCTCGGACCGAGGACGAGGGCAAGGTTATTTAGCTCACCAGCGATTGTCCGTCCGCAGCACCTCCCTTTGAGGAGGCGTTCCCTGCTGGCAGAGTGAGTTAGGGGTCTTTCCAGATACAATCTCCTCTGGAAACGCTTTTATACGACCTCTATATTAATGCCGTAGGCATTATCCATATTTGGGTAGTATCAATATCATTTCGAGGTAGGTTAGATGGTCACAGTCTATGATGTCCCGCCGGAGAAGCTTATCGCCAAGGCCGCGGCTCAGTTGAAGCAGATGGATACGATCAAGGTCCCGGAGTGGGCAGAGTTCGCGAAGACCGGAAGGCACACCGAGAAGGCCCCCGTCCAGGATGACTGGTGGTACACTCGGTCGGCCTCGGTATTGAGGAAGGTTTACCTTAAGGGACCCATCGGGACCTCCCGGCTCGCCGGGGAGTACGGCGGGTTCGCAGACCGCGGTTCCAAGCCCAACAAGGCAGTGAAGGGCAGCCGGGCTATCGCTCGCCGTTGCCTTATCCAGCTGGAACAGTCCGGTCTAATTGCCAAGCAGAAGAGGGACGGAAGGGTCATCACTCCCAAGGGTCAGGCCATGCTCGACAAGGTCGCCAAGGAAGTGTACGACGAGACCCACTGATCTCGATAGTGGAGGTATTCAGATGCAGGACGCCGAGCTCGAGGAACTTCGACGCCGTAAGATGGCCCAGATGCAGCAGTCCCAAGAGGCCCAGCTGCAGCAACAGGCTATGATGGCCGAACGTCAGAAGCAGATGGAAGCAGAGCGTCAGGCCATCATGCGGCAGATACTAACCCCGGAAGCTCGAGAGCGACTGGGTAAGGTCAGGATGGCTCATCCTGACGTCGCTGCCGCAGTAGAGGACCAGCTCATCCGCCTACTGCAGATGGGAAGGATCCAGGGTCAATTGGACGACAACACCTTGAAGTCAATCCTGAGGAAAGTGTCGCCACAGAAAAGAGATATTAAGATCGAAAGGGTGTAATCTTATGGCCAGGAACAAGCCGACAGCTATGAAGGCCCGCCTAATGAGGGCGGAAAAGTCAAACCGCAGGGTACCTGCTTGGGTCATGATGAGGACCAACAGGACCGTTCTCCGGCATCCTAAGAGAAGGAGCTGGAGGCACAGCAAGCTCAAGGAGTGATCTGCATGGACGAGAAGATCATGAACATCACGCTCAGAAAGACCAAGGCCGCTCCCCGCTCCAAGAGGGCCAAGAGGGCCATCAACGAGATCCGGGAACACGTCATCCGCCACATGAAGGCCAAGGAGGACGACATTTGGATCGATCACCGCCTCAACGAAGCCATATGGGTCAACGGGATCCAGAGGCCCCCCCTGTACATCACAGTGAAGGCCGTAAAGTTCGAGGATGGGCTGGTCGAGGTCTCCTTGCCCGAGGACGCCACCGTGGAAGAGTAAACACGGTGCTGTAGATGATGAAGCTCTCTAGCTACAATGGCAATTCCTTCATCGGAGTATATTGTGTGGCCAATGAGAGCATCGCTCTTGTTCCTCCAGACGCACCCCAGCCGCTGATTGATGATATAGCGGAAGGTATGGAGGCCACGGTCATTCAGACCCCTCTGGCCTCCTCTAACATACTAGGGTCGCTGACGGCCATGAACTCCTACGGGGGCATCACCTCAGGCATGGTGGCGCTGTCCGAGGTCCGTCCTATCATGAAGCTCCTGCCGTTCAAGAGGATCAGGGACCGCATGAGCGCCTGCGGAAACAACATCCTGGTCAACGACAACGCTGCCTTGGTAAATCCAGACCTGGGACGTACGGCGATCAAGCAGATCACGGACATCCTGCAGGTCGAGGTGGTGCAGGGCATGGTGGCGGGCCATAAGACCGTGGGATCGGTCTGCGTTGCCACCAATAAGGGCATCCTCTGCCACCCATCCACCACCAAGGCCGAGCTGGAGATGCTGCGATCCCTTTTCAAGGTCCCTGCAGCGATCGGGACCCTCAATTACGGCTCGCCCATGGTCGGGGCGTGCATGATCGCCAACACCAAGGGCGCGGCCATAGGCTTCCGCTCCACGCCCATCGAACTGGGTAGGGTCGAGGACGCACTGTTCCCGTGATCCTGAAAAATTCTCATCTCTGCGTCAAGGGGAGAAGACCCAATACTCTGTGACCGGAGGCAGTTCTTCTTTTATCAGCTCGACCTCGTTGCCGACCCCCAGGACCTGTTCCTCGGGTATGTCCTCGAGGAAGGGCTCGATGGTCTGTACAGAGATGGAAAGGCTGCCCCAACGATAGTGCATCGGCACGACGATGCTGGGATTCAATGTAGATATCAGCTCCCTCACCTCTGCAAGGTCCAGCGTGAAGGTCCCCCCTACTGGGACGAAGAGCACGTCCACCGGGCCGATGGTCCTTATCTGCTCATTGGTGATCATGTGCCCGAGGTCGCCGCAGTGGCATATGCGGATGCCATCGAACACGAAGGTGTAGATGATGTTGCGGCCTCTCTTGGTCCCGGACTCGTGGTCATGGAACGTGGGCAGGCCGATGATCCGCAATCCCTTGGGCGTGTGCTCGCCGGGCTCACGAACGACAACGGGATCCCCCTTGACGATGCGGACGCAGTTGTGGTCGAAGTGTTCGTGGGTGACGAGCACGATGTCGGCCTTCACCACTGGGGGCTTGATGCCAATGGACTTCCCGTCATGGGGATCTATCACTACACCCATGGTGTTCCTGAGCTCGAAGCAGGAGTGACCGTGCCATGTGATCCTCATGCCCCTACCTCTTGGCCGAGGACTCCTGGAACCTGACACCGCAGGAGGGGCAACGGGCATCCTTATCGCCCACAACCTCGTGGCATACCGGGCAAAGGACGGTCTCCCGCTCACCTATGTTACGCTTTAACATGGGAGCTAGGCGCATGACGCCGTAAGCCATCAGGCCTGATGCAGGGACCGCGATGCCCCAACCGACCATGGTGCCCACCATCTGAGAGGAAACCATCAGCATGCCTGCGGCATAGGCCGCTAATCCTGCGGTGACCATGCCTCCAGGGAGGACATATCGGCTATGGAGGAGATCGGTAAGTCCGCTCTCTTCCTTGACCTGGCTGTGCACATGCGCTTCTCCACTCGGGGCGGCAATTGCGGTGGCCGCGGGCGAAGTAACTTCCACCGGGGCCTCCTCCTTGACCGCTGCTTCCGTCACCGCCTCCACGACCGGCTCGGCCACGGTGTGCACTTCCGCCACCGGTTGCGCTATGACATCGCCATGGTCCTGGGCGGTTATGTGGACGGGCTCCGCTGGAGGCTCCGGCTTCCTCTCCTTGACCGGTATCTCGGCGGGACGTCTCATGGTGAGCTCGATCTTGGACATCGTTGAGGTGTCCATGTCCACGGTGGCCACCTCCCGGTTTATCTTCTCGAGATCGTTCAATTGGCCCATCCAGTCATCGGAGGCGGTCTTGAAGTCCCAACCGCAGAAATCGCATTGGTAAGCTCCCCGACGGTTCCTCAGACCACAGCGAGGACATTCCTTGAGGCCAGTTGTTTTGTCCATAAGATTTCCAATCCTTTGGATTTGCTACCTTTATTATAATCGTTTTGACAGGAAAATCAACTTTTGATACATCCGATTCTTGCCGGAAGGGATCAGGTTGACACATGGCCACACCATCATCCGAAGGTAATTTTTATAATAAGCGCTCCTTAGATGTTTCTGTTTTTCATCTTTTACACATCGACCATAGGAAGGATTAACTATCGCACCAATCATGGACCGTTCATCTGCTATCAGAATACGACAGGATCAGGGAACAACTGGAAAATTTAATATTGAGGGAACTGGATAGGAATATAGGATGAGAACTTTAGTCCTCTGCGTCGACCGAGATGATGATTTTGGGTCCAAGACTGGCCTTAATAGCCCATTCATCGGTCGCGAGGAGAACCTCAACGCCGCCATGTCCCTCGGCGTCAAGGATCCCGAGGATTCCGATATCAACACCGTTCTGGCCGCCGTGAGCCTGTACGATGAGATGCTGAAGCAGGGAATGGACGTGGTGGTGGCCACGTTATGTGGCGACACCCATGTGGGATATCAGAGCGATCTCGCCCTCTCCACGCAGCTGGAGACTGTGCTCAAGGAGGTGAAGCCGGACCGTGTGGTCCTGGTGTCCGATGGGGCGGAGGACGAGTACATCTACCCCGTCATATCCTCCCGCGTCAAGGTGGACTCGGTCCGGAAGGTGTTCGTCAAGCAGGCGCCGACGGTAGAGAGCACTTACTACATTCTGATCAAGATGCTCAACGACGACAAGATCCGCAAGCGCTTGCTTCCTCCTATAGGACTGGCGCTGCTGGTCTTCGGTACCTTCGCTCTGCTGGACCCGCTGGTGAAGCTGTTCAACGGGGGCGCCGATGTGTCGTTCACGAACATTGGTCTGGCCCTGATCTGGGCGGTGGTGGGCCTATACCTGCTGGTGTTCGCCTATAAGCTGGGCGATTGGTTCCGCGATTGGTGGTCCAATGCTCGGAGGGCGATAAGGTCGGGCAGCACCCTGATGCCGTTCGTGGTCCTTTCCGGTCTCCTGGTGCTTCTAGGGGTCATGTATGGAGTGGACGCGGCCCTGGTGGACCCTGATGATGACATCTTCCTCAAGATATTGCTCTTCATCAATGGTACGATGTGGATGTGGGTGTTCGCCTTCTTCACATACCAGATGGGGCTGTTCATAAGCCATTACCTGAACAAGGGGACGCTGTCATACCCTTACATAATAGCCTCGGTCACCGTCTTCGCGCTGGGCTTCATCATCCAGGGCGCTTTGGACGCCACCGCGGTGTTCTTCGGGTACAGCGACTTCGACCAGACCATAATCGTGCTGGAGATCGTCGCCGGCTTCCTTCTGGCAGGGTTCGGAGGGCTCCTCAGCACCTCCTTGCGGGACCTCAACGGCCCAAAAGGAGATGAGGCGGCCGTCGACGCCGACGGCGCCGAGTAGGTGGGCCCATGGATTTCCCTGAGTGGGAGCCATACTACGACCGTATAGTGAGCGAATTGAGGCTCTCTGTGCAGGATGACGAGGCCTCTGCTCGCCGCCTCCTGCAGCTGAGCAAGGGCAAGACCATCTGCGATCCTGACTGCCTCCAATGCCTCATAGGCGAGAGGGTGACGGTCCTTGGTGACGGCCCCAACCTGGAATCGGACCTGCGCAGGCATGCTCCCCAAGGAACGGTGCTGGCAGCCGACGGGGCGACCTCCAAGCTCATGCACGAGGTGGGCATGGTGCCGGATGTGATCGTGACCGATCTCGACGGCGAGGTCGAGGACCAGATCTGTGCCAATGCCCAGGGGTCGGTGGCGGTGATATTGGCCCACGGTGACAACCTGGACCGCATCGAGAGATATGTGCCGTGGTTCAGCGGGATGATCACTCCTACCACCCAATCCCGGCCGATCAACGGCATGTTCAACTTCGGGGGGTTCACCGACGGCGACCGCGCGGTCATGCTAGCTCGGCACTTTGGGGCCACGCGTATCGACCTCATAGGCTTCGACATGGACAACCCTCGTCCCAAGGCCGGAAGGAACATCGATGTGAAGCGGCAGAAGCTGAGGATCGCCCGGGAGCTGATATGGGACCTCAATCCCGCCGGAGTTGATCTCCGGGTCCTCCGATGATGAGCAGGACCCTGCCCACGAGCTTACGTTCTCGCCGCCGTAATTGAATAACTTATGGCAGACCACGGCGCCTTATTATCATGTTTCGTTCTGCAATAATGACCTTCGTACAAATATGCTCAACGACCGCTCTATCGAGCAGGGATCTCGGTATGATGAACACTGGATGATAAAATAATTAGAGACTAGTTATAGATGTTATTTCGGATGATGATAATTAATCAATACTTACCTCAGAATATATTTATAGTTTTACCTTAATCCCATATTATTCTTCCCTTCTGGCTGCTGGGGAGAGGTGAGGAGACGTTTATGGTGGGAGCAGACAATCGCACCCTTCCTGAGGATGTACAGAAGAAACGGCCATCCACGAAGGCCATCGCTATCTTGTTGAGCGTGGTCTTGATGATCGCCGCCATCGCCGGTGCGATCCTGTTGATGGGGAGCGGTGAGAGCAAGACCGCCGCGGAAGTGGTCGCGGACAGGACGGCGGCGGCGGTCGGGGATCCCATAACTTTCAATGCTTCTACCAGCACCTCCACAGGTAAGATCACCAATTACCAATGGAACTTTGGTGACGGCACCATTGAAAACACCACTTCTTCTACAAACGCTCACTTCTACGATGTCCCGGGCCTGTACATGGTTTTCCTCACAGTTAAGGACAACAAAGGTAAATCTGCCACCAACTGGGCCTCGCCTCTGGCGATCACTATCATCGAGAGCTCTGTGAACCCCAATGCCAACACGGCCAACTCCACATCGCCACAGGCGTTCATGGCCGTCAGCGACAAGCTCATCAACACCAGCACCTCCGTTCACTTCGACACCTCATCCTCGCGAGCGTGGAGCACAGGCCTCAGCGGCTCCACTTGGGCCTCCCTGTTGTCGAACAAGTACATCAAGACCATGACATTGGACCATGGCGATGGTTCCGCTCCCGTCTCCATCGACGTCGCCGCACTGCTTGCCGCAAACCAGACGGCATTCGCCGATCATTTCGTAGATGCCACCAGCAATCTCACTCATGTGTACGCCGGCGATGGCGCAGTGTATGTGGCCAAGCTCTCGGTGATCTCGGTCCATGACTCCATGGGCGGCTACTGCATTACCATAGGGGTCCTCCCCAGCAACTACAATTCCGAGGAGGTCGTCAAGAATCCCAGTACCTTCATAGTCGCCACCGTGTCCGATCCCAGAACCCTTGATCCGGCCAGGGTCTCGGAGACGAACGGAGGGGAGATAATCCAGAATTGCTACGAGACCCTTGTATGGTACAATGGCTCCTCCGTCTCTGATCTCAGGCCCATGCTGGCAACGGTGGTCCCCACCGTCGAGAATGGAGGCATATCCTCGGATGGCCTGAACTACACGTTCCACATCCGCTCCGGGGTCATGTTCCATTCCGGGAACGTGATGAAGCCCTCTGACGTCGAGTTCTCCATCGAACGGGTCCTCACCATGAACTATGTTGGCGGGCCGGCCTGGATGCTGGGTCAGGTGATGATAAAGGATTACAACGCCTCGGCCCTGGACCCGGAGCTCGTGGATGCCTCCATTGAATCTGACAACTCCGCCATGACCGTGACCTTCCATCTGGTCAATGCCTTCCCCGCCTTCATCTACATACTGGCGTTCATGGTGGGTTCGGTGGTGGAGGAGGCGTACGTGCAGGAACACACCCCCGGTGGCGACAAGTACAACACCATAAACACATGGATGGACCGCAACATCGATGGAACGGGGCCCTACACTCTCGGAGAGTGGGTGTCAAAGGAGTATATCCAGATGGACAGGTTCGATGACTACTGGCAGGGACCTGCAGAGCTGTCCCACATCATCATCATGAACGTGGTGCAGGAGAGCACCCGGGAAATGCTCCTTCTTGCCGGCGATGCCGATAACGTGTACGTTGGGCGACAATACCTTGATGGGATAAGGAGCCACGGCGACATCCTGAGCATCAGCGAAGGGGAGGCCATGTTCAACCTGGACTTCATCATCATGAACCAGGACATCAGCCCTGGCCTTCCTGGCGGTATCGGTAACATCTCCCAGGACTTCTTCACAGATGTCCACATCAGGCAGGCCTTCGCGCACGCGTTCAATTATTCAAAGTACCTGCAGGATGTCCTGCACGACACCGCCATCCAGCCTAACGGCCCCATCCCTCAGGGCATGTTCGGCTACGATCCCTCCGTGCCCCTCTATGGGTACGATCTTACGGAGGCCTCTCAACACCTGTCCCTGGCGCAGAATCCCGACCAGCTGGGGCAGAGCTACCTGGAAACGGGGTTCCAGGTGAAACTGTTCTACCCTCAGGGGAACGACGAGTGGAAGGCTGGAAGCCTGTTGCTGAAGCAGGGAATGGAGAGCATCTCCACTTCCATCACGGTCGAGGTCGTGGAACTGGGGTGGAACGCCTACTGGACCGCTGCAGCTATGGGGCAGCTCCCCATATACTTCTGCGCATGGCAGCCAGATTACGCGGACCCTAACTGCCAGGTTGACCCCTTGCTGTCGAGCACGGGCGCCCTGAGCGGCTACACAGGCATGGAAAATGCCACTCTGGACTCCATGATACTGGAGGCCCTGGTGGAGCTGAACGAGACCGATCGGGCCTCGCTCTACAGCAACATATCCTTGGCCTGCTATGACAACGCCTACATGATCTGGGTAAAACAGGCCACCCAGTTCCACGTCGAGCGCTCGTGGGTCACTGGATACTACTTCAATCCCATGTACTGCGGTCTGTACTATCATGCGCTGGGCAAGGGATGAGAGGGTCGGAAACATTTTTTCTCAACCATATTTTATTTATTTCTTTATGTTTTATCCAGATGACGTGCGGTGACGAACTATAAAAATACCATTTTATACGCACAGGGCATTTTCTGACTGGGTGCCAATGGATTGAGGATGAGAACCTACATCGTCCGGAGATTGCTCCTGCTGATCCCCGTTCTCATAGGCATCTCCATTTTCGTGTTCTGCCTGACGCGCATAGGGGGCGATCCAGCGGCCATATACATCAGCCCCCATATGTCCGCCGAGGAGAGGGAGATCGTCAGGGAAAGTCTCCATCTGAACGATGACATCTTCACTCAATATTTCTATTGGCTATCGGCCATCCTTCGAGGGGACTGGGGGTTGGACCCCACCAACGGCGACGTTCCGGTAACGCAGAGCATCATGGAGTTCTTCCCCGCCACGCTGGAACTGACACTTATCAGCGTATTCATAGCCGTCATCATCGGCCTGTTCCTAGGTACACTATCGGCATCTCACAAGGACCGGGGCATCGATCACAGTACGAGGATCATGGCCTTATTGGGAGTATCACTTCCCATATTCGTCCTGGCCCTCATATTGCAGTACGTCTTCTATTTTCAACTGGGCTGGCTCCCGGCAGTGCAGCGATACGATGTCGTCCTCTTCGGGCAGTACTCTGTGGGATGGAACTCTTACACCGGAATGTTCCTGGCGGATTCTCTCCTAAACGGCAATATGACCATGTTCGTCGATGGTGTCAAGCACATCATACTTCCATCTTTGACCCTGGCCTTCTCCTTGATCGCGGTCATAACCAGGATCATGAGGACGAGCATGGTGGAGGTGCTCAACCAGGACTACATCAAGGCCGCCCGGGCCAAGGGGCTGCCGGAGAGGCTGGTGATCGCGAGGCACGCCCGCAGGAACGCTCTAATACCTACGGCCACGGTGGTCGGCATGTCCTTCGGCGCCCTCCTTGGCGGCGCGGTCATAATCGAGACCATATTCTCCTGGCCGGGGCTGGGGAGATGGTCCACGCAGGCCATCGTGCAGCTGGCCTCGGCACCTATAATGGGCTTCGTCCTCTTCACGGCCGTACTGATCGTACTGTCGAGCCTGGTCGTTGATATAATGTATGCATACCTTGACCCTCGGGTCAAGCTCGGGTGAGGCCATGGCCGGCGCTGACAAGAGAGGCCGCTGGGATATGGCCCGCAAGGGTCTGGAACCACGGGTCAGGGAGGTGCGCAGGTCCATGTTCCTGCTTCGCCGCAACCCCCTCGCCATCATCGGGTTGGCCATGATGCTCTTTGTGGTCATGGTGGCCATCCTGGCGCCGCTCCTGGCGCCCCCCCTTCCGGAGAGGTTACAGCCGGACCCCATCATCAACCGTATGGACCTACAATCGCCCAAGCCTCCAGGGACGAACTACACCTTCCAGTACCTGGGCACGGACGGGCAGTTCAGGTCGACCACCATTTCCTACCCCTTCGGCACCGGTGAATCGGGCGAGGACATCTACTACGGGGTCATCTGGGGTGCGAGGACATCGCTCACGATCGCCATCGTCATCGTGGGCATCGCCGCCCTCATCGGGATGGTCCTGGGCTCCATCGCCGGTTACTATGGAGGGGTGATCGACGAAGTCCTGATGCGAATAACCGATGTGTTCCTATCCATACCGGCGATCATCCTGGCGCTGGCCATCGTGGCCGTTCTCACCAGGTCCCTGGAGAACATCGTCCTGGCCATGATCATCGCATGGTGGCCTGCATACGCCAGATTGGTGAGGGGGCAGGTCCTGTCGATCAAGGAGAGCGCGTATGTGGAGTCGGCCCGGGCCATAGGAGCGGGGGGCGGGAGGATAATCTTCAGGCACATAATGCCCAATTCCCTCTCGCCCATGCTGGTGGCGGTGACCATGGACATGGGGACGGTGGTCCTTGCCGCCGCCGGCCTGTCCTTTATCGGTTTCAGCCAACCGGGACTGTGCGAATGGGGGAGGATGATATCTGCTGGCTCGGAGCTTATCTTCTCCCAGGTGCTGTACGACGGAAACCTGTACAATCCCTACTGGGCATGGGTCATCCCGGGGGCGTTCATCTTCATCTTCGTCATGGGGTTCAACCTACTGGGGGATGGTCTGCGGGATGTTCTCGATCCCAGGATGAGGAGGTGAGGTGATGGTAGAGACCAGCATCATACTGGAGATCGAGGACCTTCGTGTCGAGTTCATCAGGTACGACGGTGTGGTGCAGGCCCTGGACGGGGTCGATGTGCGCATCAGGAGAAGCGAGGTATTCGGTCTGGTAGGCGAGACCGGATGCGGCAAGAGCGTCACCGCCGAGTGCATCCTGAGGCTGCTCCCCATGCCTCCGGGACGGATCACCTCGGGGCATATCTTCTTCTCCATGCCCGATGACAGCAGGTCAAAGATGATGGGGCTGAAGAACATGACCGAGGATGAGAGCGTCCACCCAAGCAGTACTGAGGACGGGCATCTGGCCGCGAGGTTGGAGTTGGACGATCTTATACATAAATGGGACATGCTCGCCCGCAGCGATGGCTACATGCGGAAGATAAGGGGGAACCTTATCTCCATGATCTTCCAGGACCCCATGTCCTCGCTCAACCCCGTGCTCTCCATCGGCGAGCAGATGAGCGAGGTGATGCTCGCTCATGAGCGCAAGGAGCTGGCATCGGCCGTCTTGAGGCGGCTCGGGGGCAGCCCCGGTGCAGATGGGGAAGACCCTTCCTACAAGGAGGCTGGCGAGGAATCGCCATCCATGAGCTCGGCAGGCGGATTCGATCGCCACTTCTTGAAAAAGATGAGCGAGGAACCGGACGCGTTCACGCTGAAGATAGCATCCAGGGTGCCCCTGCTCAGAAGATTTGAGAGGCTGGTCAAGGAAGAGGCGCTGAACCGGTCCAAGGCCATGCTCGAGAGCGTCAACATCGCGGACCCCGTTCAGGTGCTGAACTCCTACCCCTTCGAGCTGTCAGGAGGGATGCAACAGCGGGTCATGATCGCCATGGCCCTGGCCTGCCGCCCCTGGCTGCTTATCGCCGATGAGCCCACGACGGCCTTGGATGTCACGATCCAGGCGCAGATACTGAAGCTCATTAAGGATATGCAGAGGGAGACCGGCACCTCCGTCCTGCTGATAACCCATAACCTGGGGGTGGTGGCAGAGACCTGCTACCGGGTGGGGGTGATGTACGCCGGCGTCGTGGTGGAGACCGCGGCCACTTCCGACATCTTCCGAGCACCCCTTCACCCCTACACCCAGGGATTGATACGCTCTATCCCTGGCGCGATCGATCGCAGCGTGCACCTGGAGGTGATCAAGGGGACGGTCCCTGACCTCATCCATCCTCCATCGGGCTGCCGGTTCCACCCCCGCTGCCCCCAGGCTATGGAAAGATGCTCCTGGGAGAAGCCCAGGAAAGTGGAGGTGAGGCCTGGGCATGAGGTTTGCTGTCACCTTTATGGTGGGGAGGGAACCGATGGACGATAGCGTCCTGATGGAAGCCCGGGGTTTGAGGATGCACTATCCTGTCCGCGAAGGACTTCTGCGAAGGCAGGCCTCCTGGGTGAAGGCCGTGGACGGAGTGGACCTGTGCATCCGGAGGGGTGAGACGGTGGGGCTCGTGGGAGAGTCCGGCTGCGGAAAAACTACAATAGCGCGGTGCCTCCTCCACCTTATACGGCCTACCGCGGGACATGTGTACTTCAGCATGCCCGAAGAGGTGAGGTGCCGGATGATGGAGCTGGAGCGTGAACTGGAGAGGTGCGAGGGATCGGACAATGCGCACAGGGGACGTGAGCCGGTGGCCGCGGAGCTCGCCTCCATCAACGAGCGGTACTCGCTGGGAGCGATGAACGCAGGGCAGCTCCGGCTGCAGAGGAGGAACATGCAGATGGTCTTCCAGGATCCCTACGCGTCATTGAACCCGCGCATGCTGGTCAAGGACATAGTAGGCGAACCGCTGATCGTCCATGGAGTGACCAGGGGAGAGGATACGGAAGTCCGTGTCAGGGAGCTGATGGAGATGGTGGGACTGAGCGCGGACCACCTGTACCGCTACCCTCACGAGTTCTCAGGAGGGCAAAGACAGAGGATAGGCATCGCCCGAGCTTTGGCCCTGAGGCCGGAGCTGGTGGTGCTGGACGAGCCCACGTCCGCCCTGGACGTATCCGTGCAGGCACAGATCCTCAATATGCTGAACGAGCTGCAGTCGGAGCTCCACCTTACCTACCTGTTCATCTCCCACGACCTCAGCACCGTTCGTTACATGTCCGATCGGGTGAACGTCATGTACCTGGGCAAGATCGTGGAATCCGCTCCCGCCCCGGAGCTGTTCGAGGCCCCGCTCCATCCCTATACGAAGGGGTTGATCTCGTCCATCCCCGTTCCGGATCCGGCCCGAAGAAGGGATAGGGCACCTCTGGCGGGCGAGATGCCCTCTCCTTCGGAACCCCCCCGGGGGTGCCGGTTCCATACACGGTGCAGGTATCGAATGCCGAGGTGCGAGAACGAGGAACCTCCATTGATCGAGGTCACAAAGGACCACTTCGTGGCATGCCACCTGCGGAGCGGGTCCGATGACCATGGCAATTAGGACGGGTAGCAGACACCATCACCAGGGAAGAAGACCGCACCGCACGCGGCCGGGGGCGGTCGTAACGATCAACCGAAGGGGGGAGAAGGTGCCTCATATGGTCGGATGATGCGGAATGGTCGTCACCACCTCAACCTTACTTTGATACCCTGCATCAACAATGGGGAACGGGAAAAAGGTCAGAACCACGCCATTATGATATATTAGAATATATATTATTAAAAACGAATCTTAATCTCCAAAGTTTTATATGGCCCATCATACCATTGAAACGGTATGTCGGTGGTCACCATGGAAGAGCTCATCCTAGCGTTGAAGAACACGCTAGGAAAGAAGGGTATGCACGAGAGCGATCTCGTGCGCTTGGCGGATTACATCATGAGCTTCTTCGGGTACAACGACTCGGTCATCGACAATCGCCTCACGTCCGAGGACCGTGACGTCTTCTATATGTTGGAGGAGGAAGGTTTCGTCACCACCATCGAGGAGGACGTGAACCTCAAGAAGGGGAAGATGTGGCGTATACACTATTGGGTCCTCAAGAGGGACCAGATCCTGCGGCTGGCTGCCATACCCGAAGAGAGCAAGGCCGAGATCGATGAGATGGCCGCAGTGTATGAGAACATATCCAACGACGTATGGACCAGGGACCAACCGGGTCAACCTCAATAAGTCGATCACATTCCATACGATTTTTTTAGTCCTAACGGTTTAATAGTGAAAGGTAGTTAGAGCGCTTTGAGGAAGTGGATGGACGGCCTAATTATCGCCCTGGCAGTCATCGGTATTTACATTGTACTCGCTTATGCCCTTAACCGCAGAGGCATCCTCGCGAAGTTCAACATGACCATGTGGGGCCCTTTCATAATGTGGAGGACCAAGCGTGGCAAGGACCTCATCGAGAAGCTGTCCAAGCCCACAAGGTTCTGGAACGCCTATGCCCTTCTAAGCAAGGTCCTTGTCATAGGCACCATGGTATTCATCATGGCGTTGCTCATATGGGAGGCCTTCCTGGTACCCAGCATACCTGCCGAGAACGCTCCATCCGTGGAAATGCTCATCGGCCTGCCGGGCATCAATCCCATAATACCCATCTGGTACGGCATTTTGGGCCTGGTGGTGGCCGTTTTCATCCACGAGTTCGCCCACGGGATCCTAACAAGGGTTGGAAATATGGCCGTCAAGGCCCTGGGCATCGTGTTCCTGGTCGTGCCCATGGGAGCGTTCGTGGAGCCTGACGAGGAAGCGCTGGTCAAGGTCGACAAGAAGAAGAGGACCTCGGTCTATGCAGTAGGGCCGGGCACCAACATCATCGCCGCCATCATTTGTGCGCTCTTGTTCTCTTCGATCATGGTGGCGTCGGCCGAGCCCATAAGGGACAACCCCTTGGTGGTCTCGGTGGCCGACGGCAGCCCCGCCACGCTGGGGGGATTGAGCTACGGCGACCAGATAATCTCCGTCAACGGGGTAGCTATAGGCAACGGACAGTACAGCAACTTCGACGCTCCTGACCCAGGTACGAATGCCTCCGTCACCTTCTATCGAGGTGACGATCTATTGCAGGCTAACGTCATCTCAGGGGTGGTCTTCACCACCATCGCTGATGATCTTCCTGCGGACAATGCGGGCCTGCGGAACGGCATGATACTGTCTTCCCTGAACGGCTCCGTGGTAAGGAACGAGGCTGATTTCAGGAACATCCTGATGTCAATCGCTCCGGGGACCACGGTCCCGGTCTCCGCACTGGTCTTCAATTCCACCTCCGGTTCATATGAGGCCGCATCGACGGTTAGCAGCATAACGCCGGTGAGCAAGAAGGAGTACTTCGCGACGCACTATGGTCAGGATGCCGAGGACATCGCCTATGTGGGAGTGAACACGGCCTACATGGGTGCTGTGACCAACGACCCCCAGGTGATCCTGGACAAGCTGGGAAACCCCTTCGCGGGCGCGGATTCCTTCAACGATTTCATCTCCGGGACGCTGGTCTACATCGCCCTACCGTTCTACGGGCTTCAGCCTCTCCAGAGCCCCCTGTCGGACATATTCGTACCTGGCGGAATATTCGCTGGCATACCCACCGATATCTTCTGGATGATCGCCAACAGCCTGTACTGGATATTCTGGATCAACCTCATGGTGGGGATGACCAACGCTCTGCCGGCAGTGCCCCTGGACGGAGGGTTCCTGTTCAAGGATTGGCTCGACAGCATCGTGAACAAGGTCAAGAAAAAATCTGATCAGGCCACACGGGACATGTACGTGAACTCCATCACCTGGGCCTTCGCGCTGCTAGTGCTGTTCCTCATAGTATGGCAGCTGATCGGTCCCCGTCTCCTGTGAGTCAGACGTGCACGATGAAGACCTTGGAGTTGCATACTGGACATAGCTCATAGTCCAGGGCCTTGAAGTTGGAGGAGACCTCATAGACCTCTCCGCAGCGGCAGCATAGCTTCAGGGCCATGATGGCAGGGACGAAGTGAGGACAGTCTTCCACCCTGCCTCCATCGTTATGGGTGCAGACCTCGTATACGCAATTATCGCATTGGCTACGCCTGCTCAGGTTCAACCACAGATGATCGCCGATCCTGACGCGTCCCATAAGCGACACTCCTGTTGTTGCTCATTCTATGATGGGGGCGATATTTAACGCTTGGACCATAAGTATCGTAAGGTCATGTTGATTGAATCGAAGGGCTGGTAGATGAAAGTAGGAAAACAAAATAAAAGATTTATAAGTGGTTTGGACGCGCTCACTCTATGATGTTCCTGGTGCGGTCCTTGAGCTCACCCATCTTGCCCTTGTTCCATCCCTTGGTCTTGGAGAAGAACCCGGTCACACGGGTGATGCCTTCAACATCAGGGGAGCCGCAGTAGGAGCATGCCTCGCGCAGCCCTCTCGCGGTCTTCCCGCAGCCAAGGCAGGAGGTGAACTCCGGGCTGAAGCAGATCTGGGCGTTGGAGGTGTTCTGGAACGTCTTGACCACGAACGCCGCAATGCTCTCCGGCGAGGGTTTCGACTCTCCAAGCCACACATGGGTGAGGGAGCCCGCATCGATCAGAGGATGGAAGCGGCCCTCCATCTTTACCCTCTCGATAGCGGATATGTCCGCTCCCACGTTCATGTAGGTGGAGTTCGTGTAGTATATCTCTCCGTTCTTCTTGTTGCCCTTGATGACCGTCGGTGACTGGAGCGGGTAGTATTTCATGTCCAGTTTGGCGAAGCGGTAGGCCGTCGACTCTGCCGGGGTCTGCTCCAGGGGCATCTTCAGACCATATTCGTTTCCAATGCGCTCAGCCTCGGTCTTCATGTAGGAGATGACCTTGAGGCCGAACATCATTGCTTCCTTGGACTCGTGGAGCTGCTTACCGGTGTGATATTGCACTAGCTCGTTGAGCCCGACCATTCCCACCAGGAAGGAGGACTTGTTGATCCTGTAGTATGACTCTCCATCCATGTTCATGGTGAGGAGGGACAGGGGTCCGTCCTTACCCATGTTGAACAGTTGCGTGATGAACTCCCTCTTCTGGACATGGGCTTGGGCCACCATCTCCAGCCTTTTGGTCAACAGCTCGAACAGGCGCTCATCGTTCTGATGAGCATCGTATGCTACCCGGGGGAGGTTGATGGTAACGTTCTGCATGGCAGAATATCTCATCTTCCATGGGGTCTTGGCGTCGTCCAGGTCGGACTGTTCCAGCTTGAAGGTCAGGCGGCAGCACTCGGATATCTTGGCAGTTCCGCCGCGGTCGAAGACGAAGTAGGTGTTACCCTTCTCGGACGCGACCTTGGAGATCTTGTTCAGGAACTCCTCGTGCCCCTCGGTCTGGAAGAACTTCTCTGTCATGTGGACGTTAGGTTTGGGGAAGAAGAACGGCCTCCCCATTGCGTCCCCCTCTAGATAAACATCGAACAGGGCGTTGATAAACCTCTGGGCCTCGGGGAGGTAGTCTTCGTAGTTCTTGCCGGTGAACTTGCCCTCTGGCCCTATCGCCGGAACGCCGACGAAATGGTCAGGCACCTCCCAGTAGAGGTTCAGGTCGGAGAAGATGCTCTGACCCCCTCTAGCGACGGCCTGCTGAGCGAACTCATAGATGAGGATCTGGGCAAGCTGCTTCATCCGCTTATCGTCAACATCGACCAGATAAGGGGCTAGGAACAGATTGAAGGCGTCCCAGCCGATGGCTCCGGAGAAGTGTCCCTGCAGGGCTGCGGAGAACTTGATGATCTGTTCGATCAGCACCTCAGGGTGCCGTGCCGGCTTGGCGATGCTAAGGGCATTCGGAAGGTTAAGGCCGAACCTCTTCACGTACTCGATGCTCTGTCCTGAGCAGTACGGGCGGTCGACCATGCCAAGATCATGAAGGTGTATGTCCCCGCGCATGTGAGCATCGGCAAGGTCCTGCGTGAACACTTCCAGGAGAGCGAACTCCTTCTTGATGTTCTCCGCGAGAGTGAGGTTGGTGGCCTCCGGCCCATGGGGAACGTTAGCGTTCTCCTTGTTGGGCATCATTATGATCTGCCGTGCATCGTATAGCGGGACACCTAGACGGGTGTGCTGCTTTCTGATCTTAGAGAGTCCATATTCAACAAGCTTAGCGTTTGTGAGCTCTCTGATCAACGGAGCAGTGATCATATCTATCTCGAGCTCTGCTATCATCTTCTCGACCTCACGGGAGATGATCGCCGCCGCATCCTCGCTGATCGTTGTTTCCCTTATCAGGGCATCATATATCTTAGAACGGTCCCACTTCTTGAGCTCCTCATCGGACGTCCTAACGAACAGCGTGAGTTCGGTCGATTCCCTATTGTCCCCGTACATATTGGTCGATTGCTTTTCTTCAGATGCTTTCATTATACCACTCGTGCCCCTACCATTTCGCTATTGATTGAACAAAAAGGACAATTGAGGATTGGGTATAAGTGTAATTTTGACAAGAACCTGGTACAATAGGAATGCAAAAATGTCCATTCAAAAAAGAGTTTGTTATCAGATTCAATACCATATTTGTTATCAGATGAATGAGCCAGCATCCTGAAACTGTATGAAAAATGAACAAAAAATCCAATATTTTCAAGTTTGTTTATTATTGTTCTTGATAGTCAGAATATATATTATACATCAAAAAGAATTATTGTTTTGTCGTTCGATAGTTATCATCATCAATAACACTACCCGGAGTTTATGACCTTAGAATTTTCTATTTATCTCTAATCTAGAGAATGTTAAAGATAGCGAGATATCTGCGATCTACAATATGTTAGGATACTCGGAACAGATTATGCAATCGAGGCACGATGAGGTAATAAGGAACTTGATATCAATGCTTTCTAATAACTTATAATGTAGAATGTACAAATCAATTATTTATTTACCAAATCTGTTACCATATCTGATAAAATGTTTAATCCAGATAGGGCATTGAAGGAACATATATTCGATATTTTAAAGAATGATGGTAAATCCATAAGCGCCTTATCAAAGGAACTAGGTGAGAGGGGCGTAAACCTTCATCGGCTCATCCTGACGGGTTATCTGAGGGCTCTGACCGATAACAATTATCTTAAGGAAAAGGATGTGCCACCTGCAAAGGTTTACCTCCTTGGAAAAGGGAAGGATAAGGACGTCTACGAGATCGTTGGAGATGGGGCAAGAATTATAAGCAATGGTCCCGAAGCCGATCTTCTGATCCTTTATACACTATACAGGTTGTTCCACCGGCCAATATTCTTCGAGGAGCTCAGGAGGGCTGGGGTCAGAGACATGCCCCCCGCGATGCAGGTGAGCAACGAGGAAAAGCAAGATGTGAAAAAATTCCTGCAGAGGGCAGGCATTAAGATCCTGGATGTGAACCTTGCTTACATTCACGATGATCCCGCTCTCGCCCCGAAGTTCGAGGACCTTCTATCGTCGATCCTTTGCGACCTTCTGGGTTTCTCCAATCTCATACGTGAGACAAAACAGACTAAATTGGATTTCGGCATCGGTGAGAAGTCCTAACTCTTTTTCCAAGCCTGAATAATTTATTTAAGCCATGCATCTATTGACTCGAATATGGACCTGCAAGCTCTTGCAGAGAAGCTCAGGAAGTATCCGGGGGTAACCCGCAAGAGGACCATTTCCGAGGTCATAGGTTTCTTCCCCCTCATTCCTCAGGACAACGTCCTCGCAGCCTATGGAGATGATGCCGCGGTCATCGGTTTCAATGACGACGTTCTTCTTCTGGCCGCTGATGGAATCATGGAAAGCCTGATGAAGACCAATCCATTCTATGCTGGTTACTTCGCTGTTCTTGTGAACCTGAACGACATCTCCGCCATGGGCGGTGTGCCGTTGGCCATGGTGGACATTGTCTCCATGAAGGAGGAGAACGTCTGCGCTCAGGTCATGAAAGGCATGGAGGCTGCGGTGCAGAAGTTCGGGGTCCCCATCGTCGGCGGTCATACCCACCCTGATTGTGGATACAACGCCATCGACGTTGCTGTTCTCGGCACAGCCCGAAGAGACTCGGTCATCTATTCTCATACTGCCAGGGCGGGCGATGACATCATATTCGCGATGGACCTCATCGGCTTCTTTCCTACCGCACTTCCGTATGCATGGGACACCACATCCTTGAAGGACTCGGAGACCTGCCGCAAGCAGATGCTGATCATGAACGAGATCGGCAAGAGGCATCTTGTCCGTTCCGGAAAGGACATCAGCAATCCGGGGTGCATAGGCACTCTGGGAATGCTCCTGGAGACCAGCGGTAAGGGTGGCAGGGTGGAGCTTGATAGGATCCCCCGTCCCCAGGACGTCGATTTCGAGCAGTGGTTACTTGCCTACCAGGGCTGCGGTTTTACGATAACGTGTGATCCTGGCTGTTCCCGTGAGATCATAGAGATCTTCGATACGGTCGGCATCACCGCCGCTGTCGTGGGAATGGTGAACGACACCAATGAGCTGGTCATATCTGATAATGAGTCTACCGCAGTGGTGTTCGACCTGAAGCATGACGTGATAACTGGATGCGATCCGAGCAAGTTGCCTTCACATGCACAAAGATGAAGAAGGTGCTAGGCCACGAAGGTAGCCGCTCGGATCAACACGAGTTGTCCTACCAGCTTCTCAGCCCCGCTCCCCTTTGAGCGTTAGTAGTCCACGGTAAGGCTGCTCCCGTCAGGGCCTGACCCGTTCTCCGTGACCAGGGAAAGGCGCGCGACCCTCCGATCGCGCCTCCTAACCGCCTCCAACCCCATAGGACGAGGCCTCATAGTCGTTGGCAGGGCCCGCGCCTTTCCGGTTACGGCGTCCCCCGTTGTCACCCCCGCTATCGACGTCTGCGGTGTAAAAGGGCGTGCCGAACGTCCCGGTCGAGCCTAGCGCCCCTCCTAAGATGCTGAACCTATATATTCCTTGCGAAGTGCTGGCTCAGGCTGATACTCTGGACCGGATATCAATGATGATGCAAGGGCAGCGGGTGGTTTCACTATCAGAACACACGAACCGAGGCGACCAATCTAAATAAACAGGACTCGAGTCCTGAGCGTGATCGTCCGAATAACCTCCCCGAAGGCCGACAAGCTTGCCCAGGGACTGTTGGAGAGGTTCAAAGCCGAGGGCTTTTGCCCGTTCGGTGATGAGAACATCCTGATAGGTTTCGTCAAGGACGCGGAGGAGGAAGAGGACAACATCATCCTGACCATAGACGTCACCAACCCCAGCTCGGTAGAGTACTTCAGCAAGCTGGCAGAGGAAAGGGGATCGCAGACTTAAGCCTGACCACCTATCCCACTTTCTCAGAGGGATCGGAATCCATCCAAAAAGACCGATAGCTCAATCTGGACATTTCGTGGCTACGGCAGGCAGCGATTCAGCTTCGATATACACTCTGTTGGTCTCAGGATACGCTTTACGGAGCTCAGCCTCGATGCGGCGGATGGCCTCATGCATCTGCTCGGCCGTGGTGCCGACGACGAAGCACACGCCCATGTTGATGAGCAGATCGTGCGGGCCCAGGTACATCGTGAGGATGTCCCCGGAGCGCTCCACCGAGGGGTCCGCCTCCACACGCTTCCGGATGTCCGCCAGCATTTCCCTGCTGACGCCCTCACCAAGCAGCAGGCCGCTGGTCCGGTGGGCCAGGAACCAAGCAACGCTCATCAGAAGAATACCGATGGCGATGGATGCCAAGCCATCGAGGTATGGGTTGTGGAACAAGTGACCGAAGAATATGCCAAGGAACGCGAAGACAAGGCCGAGCAGTGCGGCACTGTCCTCGAGGACCACAGTGTAGAGGCTTGGGTCCTTGGACTCCTTCAAGAACTCCATGGAGCTCTTCACGCCCTTCGCTTGGTTGAACTGTCTTATGGCGATCGCGAATGTGACACTCTCGATGAGGATGGCTATCGCGAGCACGATGTACGCAGCCGTTGGGTCCCCCAGCACCGTGCTGGGGGTCACTGCCAGGATGTACGTGATGCCCTCGTATAGGGACATTCCACCGCCGATGCCGAAGATGGATATTGCGACGATATTCGTCCAGAAGTACAACGACTTGCCGTACCCGAAGGGATGGCTCTCGTCGGCAGGCCGCTTGGCCCGTTTCAATCCCAGGAGCAGGAGGATCCCGTTACCTGTGTCCACGATGGAGTGGATGCCCTCAGAGATCATGGCCGAGGAGCCGGTTAAAGCGGCGGCGATGAACTTGACAATGGCGATGGCCAGGTTCCCGATGATGGCCGCTATGATCGCAATCCGAGAACCGCTGTGTGTTGCCGTCGACTACCACCACTTCTTATTTGGCTGCATTAAAAAGAGAATATTTTAACATTGGTGTGAAGCACGCTCCAAGCCATTGGAGCTCAGGGCCTCAAGAGATGGAAAGCTGACGGATCAGAACCGCTTGGGGGTCGTCCTCTCGCCACCCCGGGTGCAATAATGCAGGCCTTTGAACCCGAACTCCGCGTGCACCGGACACTTGGGGCAGATGCACTTCAGCTCACGCGATATGCAGTCCGGGGAGCGCCCGTAGAAGCAGAACATCTTCTCGTCCCGTTCCTTGGCACACTCCGTGAAGGAGGGGCACTTGGCGCACGGGCACTTCGACCGCATGCTCGCGATCTCGGCCTTCCTCTTCTCCGGCGTCATCCGGTTAAGTTCATCGATGTTGCGCATCGCTCATGTCAACGTTCCCACACAATATCAATCATTGCGGCATCCGCAGCCGATATCATCATGCCCACGGGTCACCGGCGGCCCATAGATGTGATATGAGCGCCGAGGTCGATGCCTGTCATCCCCTCCGACAGCTCCCATACCCTGGTCGCCAGATCCATGTCCCTTCCCCGGTTGTGAGGCCGCACCCTCACCGGTCGGCCCTTGAACTCCATCCATCCGTCGGGACCGATGAGCTCCCCGCCCTTCACCAACGGATCGAGGCAAGCTCTCAGGGCAGGCTGGACCCCGTCATCGATGCTATGCATGAACGGGCGCAGGTACCACCGCATGAGCTGGGTGTTCTGATACAGCGGGGTGTTCACCAGGCCGGGGTGGGAGCCCACACAGGCCGGCGATCCCAGCCCGGCGAGCTCCAGCCGGCGGTGCAGCTCACGAGCGAAGAGCAGGGTAGCGAGCTTGCTCTGCTTATATGCGCGCCAAGGCGAGTACGACCGCTCGGAGCTGATGTCCGAGAAGCGGATATTGCCTCCTCGGTGTACACAGCTGGTCTGCACCACCACCCGCGACCCGGGGGTCGCGGCGAGCAGTTCGAGCAGTCCTGCAGTGAGGGCGAAGTGGCCCAGGTGGTTCACCCCCCACTGGGACTCGAATCCCTGCGCCGTCGTCCGGTAAGGAGGGGTCATGATGCCGGCATTGTTCAGGAGAAGGCCCAGCTGGTCATGCTCAGCCCGGTACGCTGCAGAAAAGCGCTCCACTGAGCTCAGGTCCCCCAGGTCCAGTCTCCGGACCTCAGGCTCCGCGCCGGGTACGGACCGGCGGATCTCATCGGCCACCATCCCTGCGCCCCTGGTGTCGATGTCGGCTATGGTGATCCGACCACCCTTCTCCGCCAGGATGCGGGAGATCCTCGCCCCCAGACCGGAGGCTCCGCCGGTGACGATGATGTTCAGGTCATCGATGCGGCCTACGGTCTCCGCGCTCCACTCCCTCTCCTTCGAGCTCATCATCCTGGCCATCGGCCGGCGTGGAAATAATCGTTTCTAATGGGCGGTCACTCCGGCGGGTTTTTCCTGATCTCCGCCTCGGTGCCCTTGGTGCAGTAGAACAGATTGTCCAGTCCCGCCCGGTTCGCCACCGGGCAGTCCATCAGGCATACGCACCCCAGGTCCTCGCTGGTGATGCATCCTTGGCTGCGCCCCAGGAAGCAGTAAAGTAGCTCCCCCGCCTCCTCGGCACACTTGTTGTATATAGGGCAGCCCGGGCACATGCACTCGGACCTCAGCGCCTCGATCGCTCTCTCCCTGTCCTCTTTGACACTGGAGTCTAGGTCGCCCCGCAACTTCTCGTAAGCGTCCATTTGATCACCGCATAGATATCCGAGAGCGGGAGTATTTAGCGGTAGCGGGGCTGGACCTCCGCTGCTTATTTCATTCAGCGATGACCATACTAAAACCGATGGTCGTCGGAGGAAAGCCCGAATGGTTGAAGGTGAGAGCGTCAACCGGGGACGTATTCCCCAAGGTCCGGGAAACGCTCCGTTCCTGCGGTCTCCGTACAATATGCGACTCGGCCCACTGTCCTAACCTGGGATACTGCTGGTCGCTAGGACATGCAACTTTCCTCATCCTGGGCCGTACCTGCACCCGCAGCTGTGCCTTCTGCGCGGTGGACCATGGGGTGCCTGAACCCCTGGACCGGGAGGAGCCGATGAGGATCGCCTCGGCGGTGGCGGAACTGGGATTGAAGCATGTGGTGATCACGTCAGTGACCAGGGATGATCTGCCAGATCAGGGTGCGGGGCAATACCGTGCGGTGGTGGACGCCATACACAGCGAGCATCCAAGCGCAAGCATCGAGCTGCTGATACCGGACATGCGCGCCTCCGAGGACGACCTCCGCTCAATCGTGGAGTCCGGGCCCGATGTGCTCGGCCACAACATCGAGACCGTCAGGCGCCTTCAGGACATAAGGGACCCCCGGTCCACATACGAAGGCACACTGGAGACCCTGCGGACCATCAGGAGGTTGGACCCTTATATGGTGACCAAGAGCTCCCTCATGCTGGGCCTGGGAGAGCGGTACGATGAGGTCATCGAAACCCTGGGGGACCTGCGGAAGGCAGGAACGGAAACGGTCGTCATGGGCCAGTACCTCCGTCCCCGGAACGGCCTACTGGAGGTCCACGAGTACGTACATCCGGAGATATTCCAGAGGCTCTCCAAGGAGGCGCAGGACCTGGGGTTCCGCCATGTGGCCTCCGGTCCTCTCATGAGGAGCTCTTTCCCCACCCTTTAACGTGATGACAAGGAGACCCCGACATGTTGATAGAAGACTACGATCCCCTCAAGAAGAGGATGCTGCAGGTGCTTGACCAGGACGGGGAGCTAGTGACCCCATCCTTGGACCCCCATCTCGATACCGAGATCCTTAATAGGGCGTATCGCACCATGGTGCTGGCCAGACAGATCGACGAGAAGGCGGTGATCCTGCAGCGCCAGGGCCGTCTGGGGGCATACCCTCCAAACAGAGGTCAGGAGGCCGCGTCCCTCGGTCCCGCCATGGTCATCGGCAAGGACGACTGGCTCGTCTGGGCCTTCCGGGAGCTGGCAGGGCTGCTGTGGAAAGGGCTGGACCCGCTGAGGCTCTACCTCTATTGGATGGGGAACGAGGAGGGAAGCCATTATCCACCGGAGCTGAGGGTCCTTCCCGCGGTCATCCCAGTAGGCTCCCAGCTCCCCATCGCCGTGGGAATGGCCTACGCGTCCATGATACGAAAGGAGGGGACGGTCACCCTAAGCTATTGTGGCGATGGGGCCACCTCCACCGGTGACTTCCATGAGGCCCTGAATTCCGCAGGGACGTTCCGCACCCCCAACGTGTTCGTTGTCCAAAACAACCAATGGGCCATATCCATGCCCCGCCAACGCCAGACCGCGGCCCCTACGCTGGCCCAGAAGGCCGTGGCGTACGGGTTCCCGGGCATCATGGTGGACGGCAACGACGTGCTGGCGATGTACATCGCCACCCAGGAGGCGGTGGGGCGCGCCCGCCGGGGAGAGGGTCCCACGCTGATCGAGGCGTTCACCTACCGCATGGGGAACCACACCACGTCGGACGATGCCAAGAAGTACCGCCTCGAGGAGGAGCTGAAGGAATGGGAGGGACGCGATCCCCTGGTCCGTCTCAAGGCCTACCTCATGAGCAAGGGCATACTCGACGAGAGGGCGAATGAGATCATTCACAGCGAGGCCAAGGAGGAGACGGAGCGCATAGTGGCGGAGGCGGAGAGGTTCCCCCGGCCTACCGTGGACGATGTTTTCATCCACACCTACGGCCAGATGCCTCCGATGCTATCCGCGCAGCTGGAACGCTCCCGACGTACTGAAGGAGGTGGGAGGTGATGCCCGTCCTGAACATGGTCTCCGCTCTGAACCAGGCCTTGGCGGAGGAGATGGCGGAGGATCCCTCGGTGGTGGTCCTGGGCGAGGACGTGGGAAGGGATGGCGGGGTCTTCCGGGTGACCGAGGGCCTCCTCGACCGCTTCGGGGCAGAGAGAGTTTTGGACACCCCGCTGGCGGAGATGGCCATCGCAGGCATGGCCGTGGGGATGGCGCTGAACGGCCTGAGGCCGGTGGCGGAGATCCAGTTCATGGGCTTCTCCTACCTCACGCTCAGTACGTTGATCTCCCACGCTTCCCGCATGCGGAACCGCACCCGCGGAGGCATGCATGTGCCCATGGTCATGAGGATGCCCTACGGGGCGGGCGTGAAGGCGCTGGAGCATCACTCCGAGAGCATGGAGGCGCTTTTCGTCCAGGTCCCCGGACTGAAGGTGGTGGTCCCGTCGACCCCTCGCGAGGCCAAAGGTCTCCTGATCTCCGCGATACGCGATCCTGACCCGGTCATTTTCTTAGAGCCTACCAGGAGCTACCGTTTGATGAAGGAGGAGGTCGAGGAAGGGACCTTCGCCATTCCTCTCGGAGAGTCCCGACAGGTGCGGGAAGGTGACGACATAACCGTGGTGGGATGGGGAGCGATGATGCCCCTCATCGACAAGGCGGTGGAATCGGCCAGTAGGAAGGGGATAGGGTGCGATGTCCTGGACCTTAGGACCCTATCTCCCATGGACAGCAACGCGGTGCTATCCTCAGTCCGCAGGACGGGGCACTGCGTCATAGTCCAGGAGGCGCCCATGACCGGCGGCCTGGCCGCGGAGCTGATCGCCCGGATCAACGAGGGGGCTCTCCTCTCGCTGGAGGCTCCGGTGGAGAGGGTCACGGCACCGGACATCGTGGTGCCCCTTCCCCAGGGAGAGAGATATTATTACATGACGGCAGGGAGGATAGAAGATGCCATCGACAGGGTCGTCAATTTCTAGGAGGTTCTAAAATGGCCATGGAGTTCAAGTTCCCCGACCTCGGGGAGGGAGTGACTGAGGGTGAGATAAAGAAGTGGTTGGTCAAGGAAGGGGACCTGGTGAAAAAGGACCAGTCCATAGCCGAGGTGGAGACCGACAAGGCCATCGTGGAGATGCCCTCACCCTACTCCGGCCGCATGGGAAAGATCAGTTTTCCCGAGGGCGGCATCGTCAAGGTGGGGGAGGTGCTCGCCACCATCGAGGAAGGTGAGGAGGGCGAGCCGGCCGGGACGGGATCGGTCTCGGTGGTGGGAGAGCTTCCGGTGGGCGAGGAGATCGTGGTCAGCAGCCGGACGGAAGTAAGGGCGCCCGCTGCGGTACAGGCCACCCCCGCAGTGCGCAGGCTGGCCCGTGACCTGGGAGTGGATATATCCGCCGTGAAAGGCACAGGCCCTGAAGGCAGGGTGGTGGAGAATGATGTCCGGGGGGCGGGGGCGGTTACGGAGAAGCCGACCGTTCCCAAGGTCCAGCCGAAGTTCGACCTCTATGGCTGGGTTGAGCGGAGGCCGCTGAGGGGGGTGCGCCGTGCGGTCGCCAAGCACATGATGGAAGCCCAGAGCAAGGCCGCGCTGGTAACCACCCAGGACACCGCGGACGTGACCGAACTGGTGGCCCTGCGGGAGAAGGTGAAGGACCAGGTCATGGAATCGAAGGGGGTGAAGCTCACCTACCTACCTTTCATCATGAAGGCGGTCATCGCCGCCCTCCAGAGGAACCCGGTCCTCAACTCCTCCATGGACGAGGAGACCGGGGAGATCGTCATAAAGAAATACTATAACCTGGGCGTGGCCGTGGCCACGGAGGATGGTCTCATGGTTCCAGTGGTCAAGGCCACCGATCAGAAGGACATTATCGCGCTGGCCGCCGAACTGAAGACGCTTTCCGAGGCCGCCAACGAGCGCAAGGTCGATCTGGCCGATCTCAAGGGAGGCACCTTCTCCATCACCAACTACGGCGTGTTCGGCGGCACTTTCGCCACTCCCATACCCAACCATCCTGAGGCGGCCATCCTGGGGACCGGCCGGATCTATGATGCGCCTCGGATCGTCGACGGGGAGGTGAGGCCGAGGAAGGTCCTGGACCTATCCCTCACCTTCGACCACCGGATTATGGACGGGGCGGAGGCGGCCAGGTTCCTAACGGACCTGAGGCGGTTCCTGGAGAGCCCGGAGCTGCTGCTACTGGGCATCTAGCGGGAGAAGGTCCATCCCCGGTCGCCGTACCGAGACCGCACCAGCTCCAGGGCCCTGTCCCTCTCGCCTACGGATAGTTCGGCGGTGGTATGCTCCTTGCCCCTGAGGAACGCGCCTCTCAGGCTGGCCAGCAGCTCGTTCCGGGTGCAGTCGCAGAGCTCCAACACCGAGGTCACACGCTGCTCCGCGGATCCTAGGCCCTTCTGTGCCAGCTTCTCCCGGTCCACCCTGAGCAGGGAGAACATCCTTCTGGCATCAAGGGAGTGGAGCACCGTCCCGTGCTGCAGGAACGCACCCCCCCGCCTGGTCTGGGCACAGCCGGAGACTTTCTTCCCGTTCACAGTGATGTCATTGATGGGTGCGAACTCGGCGGTGATGCCCAGATCGGACAGGGCGTCGATGACCCAGCCGCAGACAGTGCGGTACGATGCCAGGATGTCCATCCCCATCATCATCTCGGGCGCGATCACGCTGTAGGTGACCTCCCCTTCCTGATCGTGGAATACCGTACCGCCACCGGTGCGCCGGCGGACAACGTCCACAGCCTGTCGGCGGCACTCCTCCACGTCCACCTCTTGCAGTATGTTCTGGAAGCATCCTATGCTTACCGCCGAAGGGGTCCAGCCGTAGAACCTTATGGTCGGAGGTGATATCTTTCGGGCAACTCCTTCGCTTATCGCCTCATCGATGGCCATGTTCATAGCGGCCTGGCCATGCTCGAACGGAAGCAGCCTCCAGATCACCGGAACGCCTCCCAGATGGTCCGGGCCAGGTCCCGAGGCCCGAAGCCGAGGGCGGTGATGCCATGTGATCCGAAGATGTCCTCTACCAGCACCAGGACGGAATCCTCGGTGGTGCTTGCGGACAATCCTACCAGGGAATCCTCCAAAGCCTTCAGGCCTTCCTCAGGATAAATGAAGAAGTCGCCGGAGACCTCTGCTGCCGTTACCGTTCCGCCCTCGATCTCCAGGTACACCCGTACTTGCTTGCCACCCTGGACCCTCCTCTGGGCGGAGGTCCGCACCTGCCTACTCCTTGGCCCACTCTAGGACCTGCTCCTTGGTGGTCCTCATGCCGCAGAGGGCCTTCTTGGTCTTCTCATTGTACAGCGCGGGCACGCCCAGGGACCCGCCGCAGGCCTTCTTCAAGGCCTGACCGTAGGAACGCATCAGTTTGGCGTTCTCCTCCGAGTGCCAGACCTCCTTCTCCTCGATACCCCGGCCGTTCTCCTTGGCGAGCTCTTCACTGACCTCAGTAATGATGGGGTGAAGCTTCGCACAGTGGGGACATTCCCGGCCCCAGAAGAAGATCAATCGGTCTCCCGCCTCGCTCATCTCAATCCCTCCTTACGAACAGACCACACCAGCATTCACCACTCTCTTTGTAGACAGGCTGTATAAAAAAGTTGCACGGGCAGATCAGGGCAAGGTCCTCGAGCCTGTCCCCTGTGGTTATCCTGCACGGGCAGTACTTCAGACCATGGTTCTTCTGGTTCTCCAGTTCCCCCTTCGCCAACGTTCGCACGAACACCTCGTCAGGATTGACCTTGAAGGGTTTGCCTTCCGCGAACTTATTCCATACCTCGAGAAGCATATCCACCTCGTCAAGCCTCTCACCGTCATCGAATATGACCTTCATGGACTCGGGATAATCGATCAGCGTGAACGCGGTCTTGGCACCGCAGGTCGGGCAGATGGCCGGAGCCTTCACACCGTAGTGAATATCGTTGCAGACATTGCATCGCCATAGTCTTTTCATCTCTACATCCCCTTCTTTTTCCTCCAGATGCCTCCGGACCGATATATATGATTGCCACAGGGCGTAAAAAAACGCTCCGATGGATAGCGATGTTCGTAGGCTTCAGGTTGCAGGTCACCTGCTCTGTGGCTCAACACAGGCCACAATTCTATCCTCATCGCCTCTCAATGCCCTACGGTCAGCTAAGGTCAATGCTGGTGCCGGACAACCTGCCGATACCGGTTGTCCTCCTGGCCCGTGAATGGAAGCATTTATGGACACGGCGCTCAAATTGTTAGTCCATGACCACCATTCGCTGCCCCATCTGCTCCAACTTTCTCGATGGCGATGGGGAATCAGAGTTGACCAGGGCGCTGCTGGATCACATGATCGATGTTCACGATCTGCAGGGAAGCCCGCTCTCCGGGACCGAGGGAAGGGAACACCGTCCCGAGCTATGGGAGGGGATGAAGCGTGGCACCGTACCCACTGATAGGGAACCGGGGGAGGATCTCGAGGAGTCGCTGCTCTGCCCCTACTGCGGTGCCCCCATATACGGACACGACGGTGAGCTTCTGACGACCGCTCTCAAGGCTCACTTGAAGGAGGTCCATGAGATATGGCCGCCCTCGGTGGTCCGGGAGCTGCTAGAGTGATCACTCCTTTCCCTTGACCATTTCCGGTGTCCAGAACTCACCGTCCCAATAAAGGAGTACGTTGCTCCGGTCATAGTCCTTGTCGATGTCCGCATGGACTACCTTGCCCATGTACCATATGTGGTCCCAGTCACTGCGGTCGATGTTCTCCAGCTTCTTCACCTCCAGGGTGAACGGGCACTCTGCGATGGTGGGGGATCGGATCCTGCTGCCGGGCCTAGGCGTAAGACCGACCTCGGAGAACTTGTTCAACCTGCTTCCGGAATGCTGTCCACACCTCATCACCTTCTCCAGCAGGTCCTTCCCGGGAACATTGAGAGAGAAATCGTCGCTCTCCTCGAGCAGCTTGTAGCTGAACCGTGAGGACTTTATTCCTATTCCTATGATGGTGGGGTCCACGGAGAACACGTTAAACATCCCTATGGTGGTCACGTTCGGATCGTTCTCACCCACGGCCAGCAGCATGACGGGAGCAGGCGGCAGCTGCATCACCGCTTCTATGGCTCCCAGGTTCAACTTAACCTCCTCGGACATGTTTATCAGTAGCCAAGGCGCGGCCGTGCTAATAATATTCTACCCTCATCGGTTCGGTGCTCGGCGCTGCAACACAACCTCCGTGCTCGCTTTCTGATATCTCACCGTTGTCATCATTCAGATACTGGAAGGAGAAAGGATAAGAGAGGAAGGGGTCATGGGGTCGCGTGCCCCAACGTAGAAGGAACCGTAAGCTCGACATCAAGCCCGTCCTTTCGGCCTTCGTATGGGGGGTCCTGACAGGCCTGGGGATCAATCCCGGGGAGATGCTCCTGGAGACCACAGTGGAGATGTTGGGACCATACATACAGATCGCAGCGGTGGTCCTCTTCATAGCGGTACTGTACTTCTCCTATGACTGGTTGGTCGAGGGCGTTCGGAGGTCAAGAAAGGCCTTCCGCACGGCGGGAGCCCTGGGCATCGCGGCAATCGTGCTGTCGTTCCTGGCAGGTTTCTTCATCTTTGATCCGTACAGGGCGCTCACGATGTTGTTTGTCTCCGCGCTTGCATGGACATACGCTATATTGAAATGAGAAAGCACCGGCCTTCCGGCCGGAAGGGTGTTTACTGGCTGTCGATGACCTTGATGAGGTGGTACCCGAACTCGGTCTTTACCGGTCCCACTACCTCACCCTTCTTGGCGCCGAAGGCCGCGTCCTCGAACTTCTTGACCATCTGTCCGCGTCCGAAGGTTCCCAGGTCTCCTCCCTTGTTCTTGGAGGGGCACGTGGAATACTCCTTGGCGATGGTCTCGAACTTTTCCCCGGACTTGATCCGGGCGAGCAGCTCGTATGCCTTGGCCTGGTCCTTGACCAGTATATGGGCGGCGTGAACTTTGGTAACCATGGGAGAGAGGCAAAGGCAACCACAATAAAAAGGTTCTTCTTAAAGGTCCAAGGTCCGCCTCGTCTTAGGCCTGCCCGTCCCTCGCTTTCAGGATCATCTCCTTCATCTCGCTCACCAGCGGGACCCGGCCCTGGACGACCAGTTTTTCATCGATCCACATCGCCGGCTGGGACATGGCCCCACGCTCCATGGCCTGTTCGGGATTGAGCAGCTTTTCCACCTCAACGTCCATCTTGAGGTCCTCCAGGGCGGTGTGCACGACCGTCTCCAGGATGCGGCACTTCCCACAGCTCATTGAGTAGAACATCTCGATCTTCATCTCTTCGTAATAGGGCCGATGATGATTATTATAGTTTGACCTGAAGGAAAGCTATATTTCCCCTAAGGCGGTCCCAAGCCCCGATGTCGTGCCCCATCCAGGTGTTCATCAGGCCCATCGGCCCGTTGGACATCCTTCGGGAGCTGGTGGGTGGTCTCGTCAAGGTCCTGGCGACCATCTCACGGTCTCAACGGTTATCGGTATCGACAACATCTCCCGGGAGGCCATGGCGTTAACTGTCCTGGGGGTAAATCAGACCTGGGGGATGGGAGACATAGGCATCTACATGGTCACCGAGAGATACGATATCTCCTGGCGCCAACGGCTGACGGTGCGATGATAGCGGCGATCGTGATCTCAAGCTCCTCCACGGCGGCGTGTCCCATTTCATGATCACACCCATCTCGCAGTGGTGGTAATCGTCCCTATTCACCTGATGTTGCCCTGGTGCTCGCCATCCGCCGCCCCTCCCTCCTGGCAGCAGGCATGTTGTTTTTGACCGGTATCGCATGGGCGCTCCATGCCCGCGTGGGGCGGCTGAGCACCGGCCTGACCCTTCTCCTGGGGGCATGGCCATCATCCTGGCCACCCTGGTCCTCGTCGGCGTTCCTCTCAGTACCCTTAAATCCACGCGCTCCATTAGTTCCCCTGATGTTGAAGCAGGTGGACATCGAAAGATGGAACAGCAGACGGCGCGGCAGCCTCTCTGAGGCCCGGGGTCCGGTGGTAGATATCATATCCCAGGTGCGGGAGAAGGGGGACGAGGCCCTTTTCGAGCTCACCGAGAGGTTCGACAAGGTCCGCCTGGAGCATCTCAAAGTGACCAGGGAGGAGATAGAGGAGGCCTACCGCGAGGTGGACGGCGCTCTGGTGGATGCGCTCAGAACTTCCAAGGCGAACATCGAGGCCTTCCACCGCATGCAGAGGCCGGCCGATATGTGGACCCGAGAGGTATCCCCCGGCCTGGTGCTGGGTGTGAAGACCACCCCCCTGGACAGCGTAGGCATCTACGTTCCCGGAGGCCGGGCGTCCTACCCCTCGACCGTCCTCATGTGTTCTGTGCCCGCTAGGGTGGCTGGTGTCCCCCACGTCATCATGTGCACCCCACCACCGGTGAGCCCCCTTACGCTGGTCGCGGCCGACATCTCGGGTGTGGACGCCATCTACAAGGTTGGCGGAGCCCAGGCCATAGCGGCTATGGCTATCGGGACCAAGAGCATCTCCCCGGTGCAGAAGATCGTTGGTCCGGGTAACATCTATGTGACCACGGCCAAGATGGCCCTGAGGGACCTGGTGGAGATAGACTCTCCCGCCGGCCCATCGGAGATCGCGGTACTGGCCGATTCCACCGCGGACGAGGGCTTCATCGCCGCGGACATCTTGGCGCAGGCGGAGCATGATCCCAACGCCGCATGCATCCTGATCACCACCGATGAGACCCTGGCCTCCAAGGTGGGAAGGGAGATCGAGAAGATGATAGTGCGCTCGGAAAGGAAGGAGATCATCGAGAGGTCACTGCAGAACTGCGGCTATGTCCTGGCCCGTGACGAAGCATCCGCAGTGGAGCTGGTGAATTTCATTGCTCCTGAACACCTGTCCATCCAGGTGGGCGATCCCCAGAAGGCACTACAGGGCGTACGCAACGCCGGCTCGATCTTCGTTGGACGCTATGCCGCGGTGGCGCTGGGGGACTACGCCTCCGGGACCAACCACGTCCTCCCCACCGCCGGCTTCGCTCACGTACATTCTGGTCTGGACGTCCCTCAGTTCATGAAGCGAAGCTCGGTCCAGATCGTGGAGCGGGAGGG